>JAQXIG010000152.1 GCA_029007685.1 bacterium
GTATTATTATGGATGGAAATCGTAGATGGGCTAAAGAAAGGAAACTTTCTGGTAGTCTTGGCCATAAAGCGGGTGTTGATAATTTGAAAAAGTTATTAGTTCATATTTTTGATCGTGGAATTCGTTATGTTAGTGTGTATGCATTTTCAACTGAAAACTTTAAGAGGGAACAAAAAGAAGTGGATTATTTAATGAATTTGTTTCGTACTTATTTTAGAAAAGAGTTTCAGGAAATTATTGATCGTAATGTGAAAGTTGTATTTTCTGGTCGTAGAGAAAATATTCCTGATTCGGTATGGGATAGTATGAAATATCTTGAAGATCAAACAAGAGATGGTAAAAATGGGATTTTAAATATTTGCTTGAATTATGGTGGGCAATATGAAATTCTGGATATGACTAAGAAGGTTTGTCAGTTGGTGTTAGAAAATAAGATTAGCATTGATCAAATTGATTTGAGTGTAATTGAGGAAAATCTTTATCAAAAAATACCAGCAGTTGATTTGATGATCCGTACTAGTGGTGAATTTCGAATTAGTAATTTTATGTTATATCAAACAGCTTATGCTGAGTATTATTTTCCTACTACATATTTTCCTGATTTTAATGACGAGCATTTTGAACAGGCTTTATTGGAGTATAATAAAAGAAACAGGCGTTTTGGTGGAAACTGATGCCTGTTTTTATCAAAAAAAAATAGAGATCGTACCCCCTGAAGGACGACCTCATAAAAAGAATAAAAAGGGGTTGGCTAGTGTGATACTAGCGACCAATTCGCCAATTCGAATTGGTGATGACTATACTAATAGAAAAGGGAATATTTGTCAACCTTTTTTTGAAAAAGTTGAAAAAGTTGAAAAAATTGATTGAAAGATGAAATGTCTAATTTAAATATAAAATAGACATCAAGTCTTTTATTATTAGTCAAGGGTGAGCGGAGTGATTTCATCTTACACTTGATTAAACCTTTTGTTATATACTTTTATGCGTCAGAAGTGTTATTTTCTATTTTGTTTATCTATCCTTATAATGTGTGGTGATGTTTTGTTTGTATCAAAAAAGAGGATACAAATTGAATACAAGTAGATTGCTGAAAAAAATTAGAGAATTGATCAAAAAAGGCCCATCATTTGATCTTTACATTCAAGATTATATCAATCGTATCATATATTGAATCACTAGATTTCATTAGTATGCTACCAAAAGATAAAGAAAGATGAAAATATATTTTTATTGATTTATTCGATTTTTTCTTGCAATAATTATCTTTATTTTATTTATTATTTTTTACTTTTCATTTAAGTCAAATATTTGTGATGATTGAGAGTTGAGCTAGTTATAAAAGAGAAAAAGAATTGTTTTACTACTACTATTTTTTATTTGATAAAGTTTAAGTTTGTGATATAATATGCTCAAGAAAAGGGCGTGATAGTATGCTTAATGTATCAGAAGTAAAGGGCGTTGGACCTAAATCTTTGTCTTTGTTAAATAAGCTTGGAATTTTTACTGTAGAAGACTTGGTTATGCACTATCCATTTCGCTATGATATTTTAAAGCGTACTGATTTATCACAAGCTTTAGAAGAGGATAGGGTTATTGTAGATGGGAAAGTAGAAAGTGTTCCTATTTTACTTCGTTTTAAAGCAGGACTAAATAAGTTGAATTTTCGATTGGTAACACAGGCTGGTGTAGTGGGAGTTTCTATATTTAATCGTGCTTTTATGAAGAGTAATTTAACGATTGGTACTAGTGTAATTGTGATTGGGAAATATGATCGAAAAAAGAATATTATTACAGCGTCTGAAATTAAGTTTGGTCTTTTGAATCAGCAAGAAAAAATTGAACCTGTTTATCATTGTACTAGTGGTCTTAGTAATAAAAGTTTAGCCACTTATATTAATACTGCAATTTTGATGAATGGTAAAGATGTTTGTGATTATATCCCTGCTGTTTACCAGGATAAGTATCATTTTTCAAATAAGAGAACAGCTTTAAATATTGTACATAATCCTCCTACTATGGAAAAATTAAAGGAGGCTCAGATTCGTTTAAAGTATGAAGAGTTATTTATGTTTATGTTTAAGATCAATTATCTGAAAGAAACGCGAAAGAATGAAAAAATAGGAATTGAACGTGATTTAAAAGAGGAACATGTTATTAATATGTTTTCTTTATTGCCATTTGATCTTACAGGAGATCAGAAAAATGCTGTTTGGGAGATTTTTCAAGATTTAAATAAAAAATCTCGTATGAATCGACTTCTACAGGGAGATGTTGGAAGTGGAAAAACTATTGTAGCTATTTTGGCTATGTATTTGAACTGTTTAAGTGGTTATCAGAGTGCGTTGATGGCTCCTACTGAGATATTGGCTACTCAGCATTATCATAATGTTAAGGAATTATTAAAAGATACTGATTTAGAAATAGAGTTACTAAAAGGAAGTCAAACCAAGAAGGAAAAGCAGGATATTTATAGAAGATTGATTCATGGAAATATTCATATTTTGATAGGTACTCATGCTTTAATTCAAGAGGAAGTTACTTATCAGAATCTCGGATTAGTTGTTACAGATGAGCAGCATCGATTTGGGGTAAATCAACGTGCACTTTTAAACAATAAGGGGATTATGCCTGATATTTTATATATGAGTGCTACGCCTATTCCTCGTACGTATGCTCTTACTATCTATGGAGATATGGATGTTTCGATTATTAAAGAAATGCCAAAAGGAAGAATTCCTGTAAAGACATTTGTGAAAAGTGATAGTGAGATGAAAGAAGTACTAGAAATTATGAATGAGGAATTGAAAAATGGGCATCAAATCTATGTGATTGCACCATTAATTGAGGAGACAGAAAATTCAGATTTAACGACCGTATTATCTTTAAAAGATAAAATGACGCTAGCTTTTGGGAAAAAGTATCAGATTGATATTGTGCATGGGAAAATGGCTAGTGGAGTTAAGGATTTGATTATGGGGGAGTTTAAGCAAAATAAGATTCAAATATTAATTAGTACTACGGTGATTGAGGTTGGTGTGGATGTTCCGAATGCTAGTATGATGGTGATTTTTGATGCTAATCGTTTTGGTCTTTCAACTTTGCATCAGTTGAGAGGGCGGGTTGGTCGTGGTAGTATTGCAAGTAAGTGTATTTTAATTAGTTCTGTAGATACGAAGCGTTTGGAAATTATGGAACAAACTACGGATGGTTTTGAAATTAGTGAGGAAGATTTTAAGTTACGTGGTCATGGTGATCTTTTTGGAACTAAGCAAAGTGGAGATATGAGTTTTAAAATTGCAAATTTGAGGCAAGATTATAAAATTCTTGTGCAAGCTAAAAGAGATTCTTTAGAGTATTTTCTTGATCGTTCTAGTGATAATGATGACTTAAAAAAGCAGTTGATAGAATCTATTAATAGTAATTAATTAGTAAAAAAACGTTGAATTATGAAATTAATTTTTGTAGTGAGCAAAAAACAAGTGTTTATACTAGCTGTATATTTTAAATTGATAAGAAATGTTCAAATGAAAAGGTAAATGTATTATTTCAGTCGATTATTGATAGCAAACAGAGAGTAAGCTTGTTTGGCTAACTATGGACTCTGATTATAAAGTGTAAGAGTTAAACTGGACTCATTTTGTTCATCTTTTCATTTTTATTGTAAATATTGAATTTTATCATAATCTTGTAGTAATATGATGGTCATAAATTTATTAAATTTATTAGAATAAGTTTAAAAGAGGTTGTTCAATATTATAACTATGCTTTCTAGAATATCAACGAAAAAAGTTCAAAAGAGGTTTCAGGATAAAAGCATGAAAAAGTCATAAATTTTACAAATAAGTGTAAATTTTATGACTTTTTAAAATTATATGATATTCTTTTACTAGAGAATAAAGGTGGTAAAAGAATGGAAGAATTAATAATGAAAGCAAATAGTATAGAAGATAAAAGACAAAATTGGAAAGTAAAGCATAATTTAGTAGATATATTAGTTATAGTAATGTTATCAGTATTAACTGGGCATAATGATTTTGAGGAGATGGTAATATTTGCAGAAGCAAGGCTAAAAGTATTAAGAAAATATATAAAACTTGAAAATGCAATACCACACAAAGATACAATAAAAAGAGTTATAGCTATAATAAATCCAAATGAATTAAACCTAGTATTTTATAGTTGGTTAGCAAGTATTATTCATAAAAAAAATCATGTATTTTTAGATCAGATAAACAAAATAATAGCATTTGATGGAAAAACGATATGTGGGAGTGATGATATATATATAATAATGCACTCCATATATTAACGGCATTTGATACAGAAAACGAATTAGTATTAGGTCAATTACCAGTGGATGAGAAAACAAATGAAATAACGGTAATGCCAGAACTAATAGAACTATTAGATTTAGAGAATACAGTAATAACAGCTGATGCACTGAACTGTCAGTATGAGATAGCAAATAAGATAGTAAGTAAAAAAGGAAATTATGTATTAGCATTAAAAGGAAATAAAAAAGATTTGTATGAAGATGTAGCTGATTACTTTGATCAGAAAAAAATAGAACAAATAATAGCAAAAGAAGAACTGTATAGAAAAAACATAGAAAAATCTCATAGTTGTATAGAAACAAGAGAATATTTTTTAATATTAGATATAGATTATTTGAAGAAAAATAAAGGGGAAAAATATAATAAATTAACAAGTATAGGATTAGTAAGAAAAACAAAAGAAAATATAATCACAGGAGAAGTAGTAGAAGAAAAAAGATATTATATAAATAGTATTTATGATATAGATTTATTCGCCAAAACAGTAAGAAAAGAATGGAGTATTGAAAATAATTTACATTGGCATTTGGATTATACTTTAAAAGAAGATTTCAGTACAGTAATAGACAAAAAAGTAGCATTTAACTTAAATATAATTAGAAAATCAGTATTATCAATGTTAAAAATAATTGATGTTGGAAAAAAATATAGTTTAAAAAACAAAATACATTATATCAATGATAATTTTGAAGCATTTTTTCCAGAAATCATAAATCAACTGTCAAATCAAGCGTAAAACCAATTATAAGTTATTATAGAATAAGGACTTTTTCATGCTTTT
>JAQXIG010000153.1 GCA_029007685.1 bacterium
TAACACCTAACGCTAACTGAACCATTTTAGCAGAAAGTGCCTTAGACAAAGCAACTAAATAATTATTTTCCTCATTAGATAAAACCTTCATGACTTCTAAGATTTCAACAGAATTCCCAATCGCAATTCCCAAAGGAATATCCATATAAGTAATCATCGTTTCAACTTCTCGATGATATTTCTCACCAATCAACTTCATAATTCGAGAAATTTCCACTGCTTCTTCCTGTGTTTTTAAAAGTGCACCATTCCCTACCTTTACATCAATCACAATTTTAGAAGCACCAGAAGCAATCTTCTTACTCATAATACTAGTAGCAATCAAAGGAATCGACTCTACCGTACCAGTAACATCCCTTAAAGCATAAACCTTTTTATCAAGTGGAGCCAAATTAGCAGTTTGACTAATCACCGCAAACCCAACGCGATTCAATTGATCAATAAATTCTTTCTCACTCAAATCCACTCGAAACCCTGGAATACTTTCTAGCTTATCAATCGTTCCACCCGTATGACCTAAGCCTCTACCACTCATTTTAGGAACTTTAATCCCCAAAGATGCAACAATAGAACCTACAATCAAGGTCGTTTTATCTCCAACTCCACCAGTAGAATGCTTATCAACCGTAACACCATCTACCTGGCTCAAATCCAAAACATCGCCACTACAAATAAAAATATCTGTTAAATCCAAAATTTCTTGATCAGTCATTCCCTTAATACAAATAGCCATCAACAAAGAACTCATTTGATAATCTGTAACTTTTTCCTCAAAAAAACCTTGAAAAGCAAATTTCAATTCCTCTTTCGTCAACACTTGACCCAAACGTTTCTTTTGAATTACATCTACAATCTTCATATGCTTCAACCCTCTATCCTATTCTTGTCTATATTATATCGAAAAAAAAATATTTTGTACACTCCCTTATTGATAATATTCAAAACTTTATAAAACTGGTAAGATCAGATAAAAATAAAAAACAAGTACACAGAAATTTCTATGTACTTTAACGTATTTTTCTTTCAATAAATTCAATCATTCTTTTAGGATTATCCAAAAGTCTCTCATATAAAGAAATATGTTTGCGAAACTCTTTAATTAAAGTAATTTCATCTCTTGCTAAGTTAATACCAAATTGATAATCATTACTAGCAATATGGTATTCCTCAGCACCTAGAAAATAGGTAATTTCGACATTTAATTCATTAGCCAAATCAATTAAAGTTTCCAAAGTTGGTGTTCTAGTACCACTTTCATAACAAGAAATACTAGTTTTGGTAACACCAATTCGATCAGCCAATTCTTGCTGAGTAAGAGACTGCCTTTTTCGAACTTCACGAAGCCTTTTTCCAAACAAAAACATACAAGACCCTCCTAATCCTAATATAGGTCTCATTATAGAGAAAACTTGTCGAAATTTGGTTTAAGTTAACTAAAAAGTAATTATAATACCTTTTATAAAGAATTCTCTCTCTAATCACATATAGTCTCCTGATATAGTAGCTCTTTTTTCATCAATCTCCACATCAACTTTTTTAATACTGAACACCATCTTTAAAAAAAGCAGGCTATCTATTCACTTTTTCATCTGATTTTTTATTCGTTAGAAAAGTAACTTTCTCTGCTACCACAGTTAATAGACTAACATTGCCCGTTTCTTTTTCCACAACTCGACTCTGTAATCTTCCTTTCACACCAACAATATCGCCTTTATGACAATACTGCACAGTAGAAGCTGCCACTTGATCCCATAAAACACAGTCAATAAAATCCGTATCATATTGCCCACTCATATTTTTAAAACTTCGAGGAACTGCTAAAGTAATAAATGATAGTTTTTTTCCACTTTCTGATTCCCGAAGCTCTGGTGCGCGAACAATTCTTCCAACCAAAATTACCTGATTTAACATTTCTCTCCTCCTTTCACCATCATACTAACCAATTTTTATAAAAAACACAAATCATCATTTCTGTATAAAAAAGGTCAAAAATCTCATAAAAAAAGAAAACCATCAAAAGGTTTCCACATTTTCATCCAAAAACAGTAATAGGATAAATAAAATTGAACAATTTATAAATTTCTTTTCAATAATTGATTTAGCTCAACCGCATACTCCATTGGTAACTCCTCTCGAAACTTTTCTAAAAATCCCAAAATAATAAGTTCCGTGGCTCGCTCACGATCAATTCCTCTACTCATCAAGTAAAATAGCTTCTCCTCACTAATTTTAGATACTGTAGCTTCATGTTCGATAAAACTACTACCATTATCACAAATATTAACAGGAATTGTATCACTCTTAGAAATATTATCTAAAATCAGCGTATCACATTTAATCATAGCCTCACTATCAAAAGCATTCTTACCAATACTAACTTTACCCCGATAAGTAGCATTTCCTCCATTCTTAGCAATACTTTTAGAAATAATATTACTTTTGGTTCTCTTACCTAAATGAATCATTTTAGCTCCCGTATCTTGTTGTTGATGATTAGAAGCAACACTAATCGAAATACAAGTTCCTACAGAATCATCTCCTTTTAACACACAACAAGGATATTTCATCGTCACATTACTTCCAATATTACCATCGATCCATTCCATCGTTCCATTGGTATCCACTAAAGCTCTTTTAGTAACTAAATTATTAACATTAGAAGCCCAATTTTGTATCGTACTATAACGACATTTACTATTTTCTCCAACATAAATCTCAACTACTGCCGCGTGCAAACTAGATTCACTATAATTAGGAGCCGTACATCCTTCAACATAATGAAGTTCACTATCATGATCCACAATAATCAAAGTTCTTTCAAACTGCCCCATATTACGACTACTAATTCGAAAATAACTCTGTAGCGGTCGATCTAATTTCGTATAAGGTGGAATATAAATAACACGCCCTCCACTAAAAACACAACCATTTAAAGCCGCAAACTTATTTTCCTTATTAGAAACAATCGTTCCAAAATATTTTCGAGCCAACTCCGGATAATTTTTCAAACCATCTTCAATCGAAGTAAACACAATATTTTTTTTCTGAAGTTCCTCAATCATATTATGATAAATAACTTCACTCTCATATTGAACACCCATTCCATCCAAATGATGCTCACTCTCTAAAACGCCCAAATCATCAAGTTCATGAACAATACGATCATCAACTTCATCCCAACTATCCTTAATAGGATCTAGTTTATCATTTTTATAGTATATCACTTGATCAAAATCAACCGTATAAGAAGGTCCAAATTTAGGAAGATCTAACTTGTTAAAACTTTGAAAACTATCCATTCGATAATCTTTTACCCACGAATCTTCTTGCTTCAAATCTGAAATTTGACGAATCGTTTCAACATTTAGTCCCTGTAATAACATCCGATTACCTCTTTCTATTTTAATATTCTCCTTAGTGACTCAAACGGAAGCAGCGCACATTTTTTACGATTAGGTTGCTTATAAATATCCTCATAAACATTAAGTTCCCCTAGCACCTCAGAATCATAATTCTCTTCATTTAACATTTTTTCATATTCTTCTAAAATAAGAGCTGCTTCCTTCCTCGTTTTACCAATTAATGAACTAATCATAATACTAGTAGCACTCGTACTAATCGCACAAGCATCACCATCAAACCGAATATCTTGAATAACATCATCCACAATCTTATACATAATATCCAAATTATCAATACAACTTTCATTATTAGTATTAATCTTAATATATCCATCCTCATCCACTAATCCATGTCCATGTGGATTCTGATAATGATCTAAAATAATTTCTCTCCTTAATATCGGATCCATTCTACCACCTCACAAATATAACGTTTACTACAATACAATTTTAAAAATATTTTCACTAGCTTTTAATACTTTTACCATTTGATCAATTTCTTCTTTGGTATTATAAAAATAAAAACTAGCTCTGCAAGTATTTTTTACTAATAAATCTTCCTTCAAAATTTTAGCACAATGATTCCCTGCCCTCACACAAATATGATAATGATTTAAATAAACAGCGGTATCTTGACTAAACACCTGATCAATATTAAAAGCTACATTACTACCAGGAATATCAGCATTATAAACTAAAATATTAGGAATTTTCTGAAGTTCAGATACACAGTATTCTTTCAACATTTTTTCATGCTTACTAATATTCTCCATCCCAATACTCATTAAATAATCTAGTACTTTACCAAACCCAATTACTCCTGCAATATGTGGTGTACCGGCTTCTAACCTAGAAGGTAAACTCTTATACTCAAGATTACCCTCACTATCAAAAGTAGCATTCATTCCTCCACCTACCACCGTCGGCCTTAGCTCTTCCAACAATTCTTCTTTTCCGTATAACACTCCAAGACCCGTTGGCCCCAACATTTTATGAGCTGAAAAAGCCAAAAAGTCAATTCCCAATTCATCAACATTAACGGGAATATGTGGAACACTTTGCGCTCCATCGACCACCAAACAAATGCCATGATCACGACATATTTTTCCAATTTCTTTAATGGGTCTTTCATCACCAAGTACATTCGTAATCTGAGCCAAAGAAATCACTTTGGTTTTAGGTGTAATACTATTCATAACATTTTCTACCGTAACCAAATGACGATCAAGTGGAATATAACGAACATAAATTCCAATCTCTTTTTCTAATAACTGCCAAGGTAAAATATTAGAAGCATGTTCTGCCTTCGTAATCAAAACCTCATCTCCAGGTTGAAGACGATATCTCATATAACCAAACACAATTCGATTCAACGAATCCGTAGTCCCAGAAGTAAAGATAATCTCCTTACTACTCTTTGCATGAATCAAATCACGAACTTTATCACGTACTTCTTCATACAAAAGATCCACTTTCAAACTATTATCATAGTCTCCACGATGAGCATTAGCTGTATATTTAGAATAATATTCCACCATCGCATCAATCATACACTGCGGCTTCAAAGTCGTAGCCCCATTATCAAAATAAATAAGTTCTTCCTGAAAAATAGGAAAATCTTCTCTATTCATTATAACACCTCCTATTCTTTTAACATCAAATCCATTTTAGCCATCCATTGCTCACGAATCACTTTTTCTAAATCCATTTTTGCCATCAAAAACGAATAAATCAATAGCGAACAAGAATCCTGATAAGTAAGGCCCCTACTCATTAAGTAAAATAACTCCTGCTTAGAAAAACTTCCTACATAAGCAGCATGAGATGCTTCTACATCATAATTTTCAATATACAAGTTAGGATCAATCTGTGATTTACTATCCTCAAAATAAATAATTTTACTATCTTGCACACACACACACTGCGAACTTTCTTTCTCAACATAGCCATTAACTGAAAAATGAATATCACTATGCCTTAAACTAATTCCATGCAAATAAGAATAACTCTTACTCTCACTATTCTTATGATAAATAGAAACTCCTATCTTAGAATTTTGATCACATAAAAAACTCAACCTAGAAGAAAATAAAGAATACTTTCCAACCAAAGAAGCAGTCACACTCCCCTGACCATTCATGATAAAACCCTGCAATTTAACAGAACTACTCTCCTCTAGTAAAAAAGAAACATGAGAATTTAATTGAACTCCAGAAAAAGTAATCTCACAAGTAATTCCTTTTGACACGATAATTTCCAAAAAACTAGGAAGTAAACTTAACTCTAAAGTAACATGTTGATCTTCCTGAATTACCATTTTATTGTTAGATACCCAACAACTTTGAAATGGATTGTCTTTCTTGTTATCTACTAATATTTTATTCATGTAAATCGTCTCCAGTAACATCATTCACACAGTCAAACCCAACTTGCTCAATTTCTTTTGCTAATGAGAAATCTCCTGTCTTAATAATTTTACCCTCTTTCATTATATGAACAAAATCAGGAGTAAGATAATCTAAAATACGTGAATAATGTGTAATAATCAATAACGAAGTTCTAGGATTCTTCTGGCAATAATCTTGAATATTATCACACACAATTTTTAAACTATCTACATCAAGACCCGAATCTAACTCATCCAAAATAATAAATTCTGGTTCTAACATTTTTAATTGTAAGATCTCATTTTTCTTTCTTTCTCCACCAGAAAAATCTTGATTAATTGCTCGATGCATCATATTAGAATCCATCTTTAATTCTTTCATAGCTTCTTCCATCTTCAAAATAAACTGATAAATATTAAGGTTTTTTCCTGTTTTACTAGAAAGAGCCGTTTTTAAAAATTCACTATTCGTAACTCCATCGATACTAATAGGAGACTGCATTGCTAAAAAGATTCCCAATCGACTTCGCTCATCAATATCTTTATCTAA
>JAQXIG010000154.1 GCA_029007685.1 bacterium
AAAATATTGATTTACCTAACAATTATGCTTAAAACACTTGATTTTTATATTTTAAAAGTCGATTTTCATCGACTCTTCTTTGCGTGGAATAATATAAAAATTTGTTTTTTTTGATTATTTTTAGATATAAATATCATAACAAAAGCAGTTATTACTAACTACTTTTGACCTAACTCTTCTAACTTTTTATCTTTATCTATCCGCATAAATAGTGCTTCAGGACTACCTACAGTATAAGTGTTATCACTTAAATAAATTCTATCTTCTTTGAAGTTATGGATTTGAGATTTAATTTTTTCACTAGTATCAGGTAAATATGGACTCAAAAAAATACCACATACACGAATAGACTCTAATAAATTATATAAAACAGTTTCTAATCTATCTCTCATAGATTGATTCTTTGCTAACACCCAAGGAGTGGCTTCATCAATATACTTATTACTTCTTCTAAGTACTTCAAAGATTTCATCTAATGCTGTACCTATTTCTAGATTATCCATTTTCTTTTCTACTGCTGATTCTAAAGAATTTATCATAGAAATAAGTTCAATATCATAATTTTCCTTCATATTTTTATTACTTACACTACCATTAAAATACTTGTTTACCATAGAAATAGTACGATTTAGTAAATTTCCAAGAATATTAGCTAAATCACTATTAATTCTTTCTATTAATAAATCATATGTAAAAGTACCATCTTGAGTATATGGAATTTCATGTAATAGATAATAACGAATAGCATCTACTCCAAATTGCTCTACTAAATCATCTGCATAAATGACATTACCCTTAGATTTACTCATTTTACCATCTCCTACTATCAACCATGGATGTCCAAATACTTGTTTAGGAAGTGGCAAGTCTAAACTCATCAAGAAACATGGCCAATAAATCGTATGAAAACGAATAATATCTTTTCCTATTAAATGTAAATTAGCTGGCCAATATTTTTCAAATTGTTCAGTACTACCATCAGGATCATATCCAATATTGGTAATATAATTGGTAAGTGCATCCAACCATACATAAACAACATGTTTAGGATCAAAGTCTACAGGAATACCCCAATTAAAAGAAGTGCGAGAAACACATAAATCCTGTAAGCCTGGTCTGATAAAGTTATTAATCATTTCGTTCTTTCTAGCGTCCGGTTTAATAAAATCTGAATGAGTGTCAATATACTCAATCAATCTATCTTGATATTTAGAAAGTTTAAAAAAGTATGCTTCTTCACTCCTAGCTTGAACTTCTCTTCCACAATCTGGACACTTACCATCTACTAACTGACTTTCTGTAAAGAAAGATTCACAGGGAGTACAGTAAAGACCTTCGTATTTTCCTAAATAAATATCTCCTTTATCATACATTTTCTTAAATATCTTTTGAACAATTTTCTCATGATATTTATCTGTAGTACGAACAAATCGATCATAACTGGTATTCATAATATCCCAAATACGCTTGATTTCACTAGCTACATCATCAACAAATTCTTGAGGGGTAAGATTCACATCCTCTGCTTTCAATTGAATCTTTTCTCCATGCTCATCTGTTCCTGTTTGAAAATAAACATCAAAACCTTTTAATCTTTTATAACGAGCAATAGCATCCGCTAGAACAATCTCATAAGTATTTCCAATATGAGGTTTTCCCGATGTATAAGCAATAGCTGTTGAAATATAATATTTTTTCATAAACATCCTCTTTTCTTATTTTTTTAATTTGTAGAACCAATGCCACCAATTCTAATATTATCTATCTCTTCTTCATCATCAACTATTAAAAATTTTGTAAATATTGCCTGGCATATCCTGTCCCCACGTTTCACTACATAATCTAAATCACCATGATTTTGAAGCCGAATCCAAGCATGACCTTCATTATCTGGATTATCACAATAATCGGCTTCAAAAACACCAACTTGATTACACATTCGAACATTATACTGAAACCCTTGACTACTACGAACAACTAAAAACATAACATCCCCAACATTCATATGAATTTTTACCCCTAAAGGAATGCTCTTTATCTCACCTGGCCTCAAAGTAAAGTCAATTATGGATTCGAAATCATATCCAGCACTCATCTTAGTACTTCTTCTAGGAATATTATATGACTCATACAATACTTTATCATCAGAAACATCCTTTTTAAACTGTTCAAAACTTACTTTTTCAAAATATCTCGCCATCGTTATACCTCCAAAAAAAACGACTATTCTCCATAAGGACGAATAATCGCGATACCACCTTAATTTATAAGCTCATACTTATACTCTCAATCTCTTAACGCGAGCTACGTATAAACCTAAATATCGATTTATCTATTCCAGAACCATCTATTATTGTTTATCTATATCTACTCTCACCTAACTAGACTCTCTTAAATAGACTCCCAATAACTCTTTCCTTCAAAACATTTATGATCTATATTATAACACAGCATTTTCTATTCTTCAATATTCTTTTCTAAAAAAGAACTCAACATACTTCCCAATAAACAATCACTACCATCAAGTTCCTCCTCATCAAAAATAATCACACACCCAATAGAATCACTATCCACCACAATTGGTACAAAAAAATAAAAACAATGATCCTCCATATTAGGAATAAAGGATACCATTTCCTTCTCTTTTGAAGTATACATAGTCCTACTTTCTATTTTTTCTAAAATAAAACTAGTAAGTGATTGATTTAAATATTGATCTTCCAAATGAGCACTACAGGCAATGATCTTCTCTGTATTAGTGATCAAAATTTTCTTTTTCAAAAGTCCGCTAGCAGTAGAGACTAACTTATTAGCAACCTCAATTAAATCACTCATAAAAGAAAATTTACTTAATACAATTTTTTGATTTTCTACATATATTTCTAATGTATCTCCTTCTCTAATCTTTAAATTTCTACGTATTTCCTTTGGGATTACAAATCTCCCCAAATCATCAATTCTTCTAATAACACCCGTTGATTTCATTTTCTACCCTCTTTCTAACATTAGTTTTAGTGATTAAAAAAGATTTATACTCAAAAAAAGAAGAAAATTTCTATTTTTCCTCCGTTTTTGCACATATTTCTTGATATCTCATATACCCTTCTTTCGCTTTATTCATCAAATTATTATCTCTTAACATAATTTCAATATGAATTTTAGTCTCAAGTTTGCCGTATAAACGATTCATGAAATAATCACGAATACGAGAAATTAATAAATTATGATGTTCCCAATCTATCTTCTCACTCACCTGTTTTTCAAAAATAGCACAAGCTTTCTCTTGAACACTAGAAATTGAATATTTATGCAACTCTTCTTTTAATACTCTAGTAGTATTCAAAACTATTTCATAATACTTCTGCAAATTCTCTAATTCAAATTCTAAATTAGATAAAGATTCTTCTAACTGAATTTTTTTCTGATTTAATAAATCTTCTAATTCATTATAGCTATCCAATTTTATCTGATTTAGATTATCAGTAATAAAAATCTGACAATCCAAACACCCTGCATCTTCATATATGGAAATAATATTCTTAATTGCGGTATCAAACTCTAAATTAAAAATATTAGTAATCGTTTCTAATAAAGAAGTAATATTTTTTTCTATATCATACTGCAAACTATTAATTAAAATCTGTCTATTCTTTTCTCTGAATATTTCAACAATATCTTTATCCACTATATTCACCCTTCTTATTATAAGATAATAATAACAGTTTCTGAAAAAATAGTCAATTTAAAACGATTAGAGGGATAGAAAAAGACATTTCGGGAATTTAACACTTTTTTTATTTAAAATCTTCTCAAACCATTATAAAATGGTTATTTTTTTGTCAATTTTTTATTTTTATTCTTGCGTACTTACGTACTTATGATGTATAATTATATTGTAAGGTCGTGAAATCATGAGAATCAAAACAACAAAAACTAATTCTAATACTAACTACTACGTTATTAAAGATTTTAAAATAAATGGTAAACGTACTACTAAAATTATCGAAAAGCTTGGTACAGAAAATGATATTAAATTAAAATTTAATGTTACTGATGTTAATTCTTTTTTAAAAGATTATATAAACAAGCTCAACAAAGAAGATAATAATTCTAAATCTACTTTAATAAAATTTTATGACGAAAATAAATTAATTGAATTTAATAAACAATGTTCCTTTAATGGAGGTTATTTATTTTTACAAGATATTTATTATTCATTAAAAATTAATAATATTTGTGATGAGATCACAAATAAATATCAATTTAAATACGATTTAAATAATATTTTATCTAATTTAATTTATTCTAGAATTATTTATCCTTCTTCTAAACTTAAAACTTTAAATTTATGTAAAAACTTTTTAGAACAACCTAATTTTGAATATCAACACATACTTAGAGCTTTAGAAGTTTTAACTAAAGAAAACGATTTTATTCAATCTGAACTTTATAAAAATTCTTTAAAATATTCTAAAAGAAATGACAAAATATTATTCTACGATTGTACTAATTATTATTTTGAAATTGAAGATGATGATGATTTTAGAAAATATGGCAAAAGCAAAGAACATAGACCTAATCCAATTGTTGGTATGGGTTTATTTATGGATGGTGACGGTATCCCTTTAACATTCTCAACTTTTCCGGGTAATCAAAATGAACAAACTACTTTAAAACCATTAGAAGAAAAAATAATTAAAGATTTTAATAATTCTAAATTTATTATTTGTACTGATGCTGGTTTATCATCTAATTCTAATAAGAAATTTAATAATACAAATAATCGTAAATATGTTACTACTCAATCTTTAAAAAAATTAAAATCATTTTTAAAAGATTGGTCTTTAGATTTATCTTCTGGATGGAAGTTATCCGGAAGTGACAAAATATATGATATTTCAAAACTAAGAGAAGATGATGAATTAATAAAAAGACATTATAATTCCATATTTTATAAAGAAAGATGGATTAAAGAAAATGGGATTGAAGAAAGATTAATTGTTACATATTCTCCTAAATATCAGGAATATCAAAAAAAGATCAGAGAAAAACAAATTAATCGTGCTTTATCTATAATAGAAAAAAATCCTAAAAAAATTAAATCTAATAATGAAAATGATCCAAAGAGATTTATTCAAACAATTTCTACTACTTCTAATGGTGAAGTTGCAGATGAAAATCATTATTCTATAGATTATGAAAAAATTAATGACGAAGCTAAATATGATGGTTTATATGCCGTATGTACTAATTTAGAAGATACTGTAGAAGAAATTATTAAAATCAATAAAAGAAGATGGGAAATTGAAGAATCATTTAGAATCATGAAAACTGAATTTAATGCTAGACCTGTATATCTATCTAGAGAAGATAGAATTCATGCACACTTCTTAATATGTTTCTTATCTTTAGTTATTTATAGATATTTAGAAAAGAAACTTAATGAAGAATTTACTACTACTGAAATTATTGAAACTTTAAGAAACATGAATTTTTGTCAAAAAGACAACGATTATATCCCAACGTATCGAAGAAATCAAATAACTGATTCTCTACATAATAATTTTAATTTTAGAACCGATTATGAAATAATAACTGAAAAAAATATAAAAAAAATATGTAAATTAACAAAAAAATAAAATAGGTACGCACTTTTTTAAGGTAAAAAAATCTCTCCAAACGCCTATAAATAAGGGTTTTGAGAGATTTTTCATTTCTAAAACTGTCAAATCCAGGATTATAAGATAATAATAACAGTTTCTGAAAAAATAGTCAATTTAAAACGATTAGAGGGATAGAAAAAGACATTTCAAATAAAAATCAAAATCACTAAAATATTACAAAAACTCATCCACAAACAAATCATTCAGATAACCATGATGTTTTAGATAATAATCCCTATCACCATCTAGGATTATCGTTTTTTATTTTATCATAAGAAGAACATGTCATCTTTTGATATTCTTTCTCCACAAATTCATTCTATACTAAGGTAGAATATCAAAATCAATAGCATATATCATCCATCATTGAAGTCAAGATAATTGTCCTCTTTTAATTCAAATGAAGTTCTACTAAACTACATAATAGCTCTCTTACCTTAAAATAAAACTTCATGATCTCACCTATAAAACAACAGCTAATATAAATTATTTTTCTCAAATTTATTCTATCTTAGTCAATAAATCTACTAAATAATAGATATAATGCTTTTCCAGTTTGATTGTATCAAGAATAACAATCAACTGCTCATGGAGTAATTTAAATCGAAACATCGACGTAATTTTGAAAGCATCCACAAACAATTTCTCACCATCAATTCGATTAGTCATATTCTGACTAAAGATCAACTCCAATGAATTTTTAGTACGCTTAACTTGCTCAATTTCTAATCTCTTGGCAAGTTTTTCAAACCACTCCTCATACATATAAATAATAATATCCTCATCAAGTTTCCCAAAGCGATCCTCCAAATCAGTCTGAACTTCTCTTAATTTTTCTAACGAATCAATAGTATTAATTTGTTTATGAATAGATATTTTTAAATGATCATCATCTGTATAACTATCAGAAATATGAGTAGAAACATCTAAAAGTGGTTTCTCATTTTGAATAGTCTCCTCCTTCGAAGTAATTCCTTTCAAATGATCAATCTCATCCTGCAACATCTTTAAATATAAATCAATTCCTACAGTATCAATAAATCCAGCTTGCTCACTACCTAAAATATCTCCCGCACCTCGAATAGATAAATCACGAGTTGCAATCGAAAATCCACTTCCGAGTTCCGTAAAATCTTTAATCGCATTTAAACGCTTCACTGCCGCATCATTAAGCATCTTGGAAGGAGAATACATAAGATAAGCATATGCAATCTTATTACTACGTCCAACCCTACCACGAATTTGATATAATTGACTAAGTCCAAATCGATCAGCATCCAAAATAATCAAAGTATTCGCGTTAGGAATATCAATCCCAGTCTCAATAATAGTAGTACATACTAAGATATCATATTCATGGGCAATAAATGACTTCATTCTGGCTTCCAGTTCTTCTTTTGTTAATTGACCATGTGCATAAACAATTCTAGCCTCAGGAACTAAACTTTGAATTTCATAAACTTTTTTCTCAATATTCTCAACTCGATTATACAGCAAAAATATTTGCCCATTTCTAGATAACTCTTTATAAATAGCCTCTTTAATAATCTGGTTACTTTCTTCTATTACATAGGTTTGCACTGGATATCGATCCACAGGTGGAGTTTCAATTAAAGATAAACTGCGAATTCCTACCATAGACATTTGTAATGTTCTAGGAATTGGAGTAGCCGTTAATGTCAAAACATCCACATTACTTTTATACTCTTTTATTTTTTCCTTATGAGTAACCCCAAATCGCTGTTCTTCATCAATCACCAAAAGCCCTAAATCTTTAGGTTTAATATCATTACTAAGTAATCGATGAGTTCCAATCACAAAATCAACAGTTCCTTTTTCTAAACCTTCTATAATTCTCTTTTTCTCTTTTGGTGTAGTAAACCGATTTAAAAGACCAATACTAATTGGAAAATTTTGAAACCTAACCAAAGCATTCTGATATTGTTGGTTAGAAAGGATCGTAGTGGGACATAAATATAAAACTTGTTTTGAATCCATAACCGCTTTAAAAATAGCTCGAAAAGCAACTTCCGTTTTACCATATCCAACATCACCACACAAAAGTCGATCCATTGGATTATTAGATTCCATATCTTCCTTAATTTGCTCAATCGCCAATAACTGATCTTTTGTCTCTGTATATTCAAAACTAGCATCAAATTGTCTTTGTAATTCCGTATCTTTAGAAAATGCAAACCCTGTGCGCATTTCTCTTTCAGCATAAATCTTTAACAGTTTGTCAGCAATATCATGAATTTTACTTTTTACCCTAGCCTTAACTTTATTCCAATCTGAACCACCCAATTTATTGATCTTAGGAACAACACCTTCATTTCCAGAATACTTACTAATCAAATCAATTTTCTCAACTGGAATATAAAGTTTATCATTGCCAGCATATATAACTTCGATATAATCTTTAACTAAATCTCCATGATTAAGAATTTTAATGCCATTATAAACCCCTATTCCATTTACAGCATGCACAACATAATCTCCAACTTCTAATCTTTTAATATCTTTAATTTTGGAAGCATATTTAAATTTAGTTTTGTATTTCTTTCGACTAGTATGATAATTAAATAACTCTTGAGAAGTAAGAACAACAATATCCTGATACATAAACCCCCTATTCATTGGTTTTAAAATAATATTAATAATTCCCTTTTTAACTTGATCTTCATCCACAATGACATAATTAGAATTAAGTTCTTTCACAAAATTCTTAACCTGAATCTCTTTTAAATAAATAATAACCAACTTATTAAAATATAATTGTTCATCCAAAAAACGATTAATAGCCTCAATATTCTCATGAAAGGAAGCAATCTCCTTACTATCACAATAATAAATTTGAATATTTTTATCTGTTACAATATTATCAATCGTTAAATAATGATTTAAATATTTAGGAAAAATATGATAAAAATCAAACATATATTTTTCACTAAAATTTTGATCTTTTTCCTGACGATACTCTATCGTCTCTTCTAAAATATTTTGATATAACACTTCAAGCTGAGGTTGATCTTTATAAAATACAATCGGATCATTTAAATAATCTAAAAGAGAATCGACTTTTCCATAGACTTTCAAATACTTTTGTTTTGGTGAAGAAACTTCAACACCAGACTCTAAAATAAATTCACTATAAGGATAAATCGTAGTAGTTTTTAATTCCTCAATTGATTTTTGACTATCTTCATCAAAAGAACGAATGGAATCAATAGTATCGCCAAAAAATTCAAATCGAATAGGATGCTCTTCTCCCAAAGGAAAAACATCAATAATAAAACCACGAACTGCAAATTCTCCAGTTTTGGTAACCAAAGATTCTCTTTTATAACCAATAGTACTTAAATATTTCGCAAACTCAGTTTGATCAAATTCCTGATTCAAAGAAACAACTCGAATACCTTTCTGATAAACAGAAGACATAGGTAAATATCTTAAATACCCCATTAAATTAGTAACTACTATAACATGATCTTTAAGTAAAATCGAATTAATGGTTTCTAAGCGATTTACCATTAAATCAGGACTAGTAGCAATCGCCTCACTAGTTAAAAAATCATCCATCGGAAACAGATAAACATTCTCCTGATAGTTAGAAAGACTATCATATAATTGATTAGCTTCAAATAAACTAGCAGTAACAATTAAAATTGACTGATGGTTATTCTGAAAAACTGTATGAATATAACGACAAAAAAGCTCATCTGTGAAACCAGACAAAGCTATATTCTTAATACTTTTAATTGGAATATCAAAATGAAATATATCCACTTTTACCACCATCTATCTATGATTATATTTTCCCATTAAATCTAAAAAAGATACTTTAAAATAATCCTCTAATATTTGTAAAATTACTTCTTGAATTTCAGTTAATTTTTCCTGATCTTCCTTAGAAAATTTTCCAAGAACATAATCCTTAGTATCTATATTTTTATTATTAGAAATACCTATTTTAATTCGCTTATACTCTTGAGTTCCTAAATGAATTTCAATATTTTTAAGACCATTATGTCCGCCACTAGAACCCCTCTGTTTTATTTTATAAACCCCAACATTTAAATCCAAATCATCATGAATAATCAAAATATCAGAAATCGATATTTTATAGAAATCCACAAACTTGCGGATAACCTCACCACTTAAATTAATATAGGATTGAGGCTTTAATAAAATTACTTTTTCCCCACGAATAGAAGTTTCTCCATATAAACCATTAAATTTAGATTTCGTAATAAGAATCCCCAATTTATTAGCAAATTTATCTATAATGAAAAAGCCTATATTGTGCCTAGTATTTTCGTATTCTCTACCAGGATTTCCCAATCCAACAATTAACTTCATCTTATCACCTCGATCCCAAATATCTATTTCAATGAATTATTGACATGGTACTCCTTATATACAACAGATTTAGGAATACCTCTTTCCACGGCTACTTTTTTAATCACTTCTTTTTCACTGATTCCATCTTCCAAATAAAGATGTATATGTTCTAAAATCGTCATCGAAGAAAAATCTTCTGGTTCTAAGTTACCCTCTACCACAACAACCATTTCACCTTTTAAAGTATCAGCTACTTCTAATACTTCCTCTATTGTTCCACGTACTACTTCTTCATATTTTTTACTAATCTCTCTACATAAAGCCATTTTTCTATTTCCAAATACTTGAAGTAACGATTTTAACATATCACAAATTCGATGCGGTGCCTCATAAAAAATAATAGTATAAGGTAATTTTTTTAAATTGTCAAGTTCTTTTATTCTCCTTGCTTCTTTACTATTTAAAAAACCATAAAAAACAAATGGAGAGGGATGGAGACCAGACATGGTAAGAGCAGGAACAAAAGCTGTAGGACCAGGTAGACTAATGACATTAAATCCATTATGACTAATAAATTCAACTATTTTATATCCTGGATCACTAATAACAGGAGTCCCTCTGTCAGTAACAAGACCAATATTAAGACCTCCCTGAAGTTTGGATAACACCATTTCTTTTAAATTCTCTTCAGTATGATCATCACTATGAATTAACTTTTTCCTAATCCCTAGTTTATGAAGAAGTTCAGCTGTAACTCTAGTATCTTCACAAAGTAATAAATCAACCATTTTCAAAGTATTAATCGTACGAAATGTAATATCTTCCATATTTCCAACTGGCGTTGGAATTAAATATAAACTTGGACTATCATCATAACTTTTTTGTCTCATAATTACACCTTCATTCATCATTATTTCTAATTATCAATAATCCCTATTTCTTATCATAAAATCTAAATGAAATAAGCAAATATATTTTTTATATACAACAATCTAAAATATACGAAAGATATTCGCCATTTTTTATGAATATAAAGCACAATAGTTATTACGATATTCTACTTAAAAGAACATGATCATTCCATAGTAAAATTTAAATTTATATATACAAGGTGTTTAGAAAGAAATACATTTTCAAATAAAAGTAGAATAAAAACCCCTATACTAATTGCTTTCTCTTTAGAGAATAGATAGAATTCTTCATTATTCAAACATCCTTAAAACTTCTTCCGTATAACTACCATCTTCGTAATGAACATAAAGAGGAGGCAACAGTTTCAACCCAGTTTTACCATTTTTTCTACCCTCAATTAAAATCATATTAGATTCAATGTTTACTTTTGGATAAACAAAGCGAAGTTTTTTTACTTCCAATCCATATTTTTGAAACAGACTAATAATTTCAATCAAACGATCAGTTCTATGAACCATCGCTAATACTCCATTATTTTTTAATAAATATCTAGATAATAATACAATTTCTTCTAAAGTAATCATTTTTTCATGTCTAGCTATTATTTTGTGTTCATCTTCATTCAAATTACTAGTTCCTAAATATTTAAAATATGGAGGATTACAAGTAATCACATCAATAGTATCACCAGGATAGATATTTTTTAACTCCTTCATATCTACATTTAAAAGCTCAATTCTATTTTCTAATTTATTATAAAAAATAGTCTTCTTAGCCAGATCATAACTATCTTTTTGAATCTCTACTCCAATAATTTTAGCATTCGTTTTAGTCGATAAAATCAAAGGAATTGGAGCATTTCCACAACCTAAATCCATAATTACATCAATATTCTTATTCAACGTCACAAAATTAGGTAAAAGTACAGAATCTAAAGAAAAAGAAAACCATTCAGTATTTTGAAATATTTTTAAATCTCTATAACCTAGCAAATCATTTAAAACTTCCATTTTTCATTTACCACCTCTATCTGATCCTGATCTTTAGTTTGCACCACAATACTTCCTCTTAAAGGATGAATATCTATAACTTTTCCAAATACTTCCCCACTTCTATAATGATCACCAATATTAGGCATTTTACTTTTTAACTCTGAGTAAACAAGATCTTCATAATTTAAACAACATAATAAACGCCCACATACTCCATTAATTTTTGTAGGATTTAACGCTAACATTTGATTTTTAGCCATATTAATCGATACACTACTAAAATCGGTTAAAAAGGTACTACAACATAAAAATCTGCCACAAGGACCAATTCCTCCTATTTCTTTAGCCTTATCACGAACCCCAATTTGACGAAGTTCTATACGTGTCTTATAAATTTGAGCCAACTTCTTAGCCATCTCTCGAAAATCAATACGTTCATCAGCCAAAAAGTTAAACAATAACTGACTACGATCAAACATAAAACTAGCACTAATAATTTTCATTGGCAGCTTAAGTCTCATAGCTATTTTCCGAGCCTCAAATAAGGCTTTCTCAGCATCCTTCTGATTTTTTAAATAGATTGCATGATCATTTTCTGTAGCTAACCTAATGACCTTTTTGAGTGGTAATCCTAAATCCTTTTCATCTATTTTTTTCTTCGCCACTCTCACAATGCCATATTGTTCTCCCTTTTCAGTTTCTACAATAACAGAAACTCCTAAGCTAAGATTAGGAACATCATTACAAGAAAAATAGTATATCTTACCATTTTTTTGAAAAGAAATTCCAACAACTTCATCCATTTTTACCAACTCCTGAAAATTGAATAATAAAATCATCTAACATCAAATTGATATTCAAATTAAAACTTAATCGTTCTATTTGTCGAGAAAATATATCAATCTTAAATAAAATACAAGAAACACCATTTTGTTCTAAAATAAAGTTCAAAATAGAATCAAGCTGATTCAAAAAAGGAAAACCATATTTTTTTCTCAGTGCTTGTTCATAAATAATCTGTAAATGATTAAAAATTACACTCCATTTTTCTTTGTCGTAATATTCGTTCTTACAAACAATTGGAAAATAAGCAATTGTCTTTTCTTTTTTTCTCTCCAAAGTACTAATAAAATCATCGTAAAAATCTATAGATTCATAATCAAAAAAAAATTCAGAATTAACAAAAGATAAAATTTGGCATCTACTTCGTAAAGTTTCTAATACCCGATATCTATTATCACTCACTAAAATAGCAATAATATTTTCCTCTGGTTCTTCTAAAAATTTAAGTAAAGAATTAGCAGCTTGCCTACTTAGTTTATCAGCCTCATAAATAACATAAACTCTATATTGATTATCAAAAGCCTTCGTTTTAAACTTATTTTGTATTTCTAATATCTGATCTTTTTTAATAACAGAAACATCAACCTTAATTTCAAAATAATTACCGTTTGCCTCAATCTCCATAATACTAGGTAATTCTAAGTTTTCAAATTCTACTTCACCATCAATAGTAGCAGAAACAGATAACAATCGGACAAAATTTCTCACTATTTCCTCTTTGTTATTTAAATTTCTAGATTCTATCAAATATGCATGTGATAATTTCTTATTCTTAACAAAGTGCATGATTTCATTATAAAATTCAGCTTGTCCATCAAATAACCTCTCCAACATAAAATCACCACCTTAATAAAGCATAACAAACAATAATACTAAAGAAAAAAGCATCGGTAACCCTAACAAAGAAACCAATAAAACTGTAATCACATTAATAGGGATTAAAATATTAAAATTAGCTGCGATTACATTAAAACCATATAATATAAAAAAACTAAGTAAAATCTTTTTAAAAAATAAAACTACTTTTTTCATATCGTTCACCCATATAAAAATATGGTAAATTAAAAAATTTTATTCTACTATTCAACTTTTTTTCTATCCAATAAAGCTCTCTCCAATGTAATAGCATCAATATATTCCATATCAGCACCAATAGGGATACCACTTGCAATTTTTGAAATTTTAATATCAAGATCACCTAAAATTCTTTTAATATAAAGTGAAGTAGTCTCCCCTTCAATACTAGGTCTAAAGGCTAATATAATTTCTTCAACCGGATTAGTCCTCACACGATCAATTAATTTTTCTAATTCAATATCCTCTGGATTAATACCATCTTTAGGTGAGATTAAACCTTTTAACACATGATATTTTCCATGAAACATCTTTAATCTTTCAAAAAGAAAAACCGACTTAGGATCTTCGACAACGCATAATACAGTGTTATTCCTACTATCATTAGTACAAATATTACATCTATCTTGATCCGTTAAAGAATTACAAATAGGACAAAAATGAACCTTTTTCTTAACCTCTAACATACTAGAAGTAAAAAACTCGACTCTCTCCAACGGCATATCCTTTATAGCAAAAGCCAATCTTTCTGCAGTCTTTTCTCCGATTCCAGGTAAATATTTAAAAGATTCAATCAAATTTTCTAAACTATTTGGATACATATAAAAACCTAGAATAAACCACCTGGCATCATACTAGTATATTTACCAAGTCTTTTTTCTGTTTCCTCATCCACCTTATGAAATGCTTGATTTAATGCAATAACAATCATATCTTCAATCATCTCTTTATCTTCATTAGAAATCTCTTCATTGATCGTAACCTTAACAACTTCTTTACTTCCTCTAACCTCAACCTTAACAAAAGAACTCTCACCAATAAAAGTCATCTTATCGATTTCTTCTTTCGCCTTCATCATATCTTTCTGCATATTTTTAGCCTGATTCATCAAAGCCTGTATATTCATAATCATTATTCCTCTTTTCTTTTTCTATATTTTTTATTCGTTACTTGTAACAATATCCCCAAAAAGTTCAATTGCTTCATCCATAATCGTACTGGAAGAATTAACCGTAGCAACTTCCAATATCTTGCTTTCCAAAACCGGAATTTCTTTACACTCATATGAAATTCCCTTAGCTTTATTCTCAATATATTCTTTTTTTCTAAGGTTCCACTCTTCAGTAGATAAAATTGCTATTCGATAGCGATGCCCAAATATTTTTTCGAACAGTTGTTCTATTTTAGATATATTAGCATAACCACGATTTACCATCGAATCATAATCATAAGTAATAATAATCTCATTGTCAGAAGCAGCTCTTAAAATTGAATCAACAACATAACAAGCAATTGCTCCATATTCACTATCAAGTGCATAATCACTAATCCTTTCCCAACTATTTTTAATCAAATTAAGTTGATTCTTACTAGCCTTAGCAAAACAATTATTCACAATAATATTATTAATATTCGCATACTTTTGAAAATCAAAGTCAATCCTTTTTTCAACTGTAGTTACCACTTTTTCTTTTAAACCAACAGAAGTTGTATGATCTAAAGAAGATGCCATATCACCTTTAGTATTCGCAGAAACACATTCAAAGGTATCTGCGCTAGAAACACTCTGAAGTAAATTCAAAAAAGATAATATCTTGATTTCAAACATAATTTTTACATTATTAGATAATTTAATATCTACAACAAATTTATTAAAATAATCGACAAATTTTAATAAAAAGGAAATATCGAAACTACAATCCTTCTTTAAATAATAATCCATAATTCTATCACGACATAGTAGCAATAAATCCTGACAAAAAATAGATAAATCCTTCCCAGAATTATAAATTTGATCAATAAACTGAATAACTCGGGAAACATCTTTCTTTTCAATTAATGTCAAAAAACTATTTTTTTCCTTTAATGAAACAATCCCATTAATTTTCTCAAAATCATCAATCGTAATCCGATTATCCGAATAAGAAAAAACCTTATCTAACATTCCAATCGCATCACGCATACCACCATCTGCCAAATTTGCAATTTCCTCAAGAACAAAATGATCAACAAGTATATTCTCCTCACTTACAATATATTCTAACCTCTTAACAATTTCATTTTCAGTAAACCTCTTAAAATCAAAGCATTGACATCTAGAAACAATAGTAACTGGAACT
The DNA here is from genome assembly GCA_029007685.1 of bacterium. Classification (GTDB taxonomy): domain Bacteria; phylum Bacillota_I; class Bacilli_A; order RF39; family UBA660; genus Alloscybalousia. The sequence continues at coordinate 15,946 of JAQXIG010000154.1, forward strand.
TTATGTAAATCCGTAGTAGCTAAAATAAAAATAATATGTTCAGGTGGTTCTTCCAAAGTCTTCAAAAGAGCATTAAAGGCTCCAATAGATAACATATGAACTTCATCAATAATATAAACCTTGTATCTTAATTCGGATGGAACCAAATTAATCTTATTTCTAATTTCTCGAATCTCATCTACCCCATTATTAGAAGCCGCATCAATTTCAATAATATCAGAAACAGAATGACAAGCAATGGCTAAACAGTTTTTACATTTTTCACAAGCTATACCATCAACAGGTTCCAAACAATTAACACTCTTAGCTAAAATCTTAGCCATTGTAGTTTTTCCTGTACCTCTAGGACCAGAAAACATATAAGCATGACTAAATCGATTATGCCTTAAAGAATTTCTAATAACTTTAACCACTGCTTCCTGTCCAACTACATCCTCTAAAACAGAAGGTCTATACTTACGATACAAAGCATGATAAGACAATTCAATCCACCTCCCAAAACAATATTATTATAACACAAAAAAAGCAATTACAATGAAATAACTACCTTTTTTCCACAAAAAATTTTTTTAGCAATTGTGAACATTCGTTTTCTAATATTTTCCCACAAATCTCTACTGAATTTCCATAACGTCTATCATTTAAAATTTTTTCCACAAGTTTAAAATCAATTTGCTCAGTACCAGTACCATAAACAACCCTCTTCATCCTTGCCTGATTAATGGCACTAGCACACATCGGGCAAGGCAACAACGTAACATATATAGTACAATCAATTAATCGCCAATTTTTTTTTAAAAAAGAGGCCTTTTCTATTGCATTCATTTCAGCATGTCGAATAGCACACTGAGTAGAATCTTTAGTATTATGGGCCCTAGCAATAATCCTATCATTTTCCACAATTATAGCACCAATTGGAACCTCTCCTTGATCAAAAGCCTTTTTAGCTTCTTTTAACGCCTCCAACATAAAATAAATATCCACATTTATCACCTACAAAAAAAGTGCACATAGATAAAAAACGTTAAGGCTGCTATCTTCCGATCCTGACCTGATTCCATCAATATCTATTGCACGTATATATAATAATACAATCCCATTCATTTTTCAAGTTTTTTTCTAACAATTACACAAATCATTTTTTAGACAACATAGACTCATTATATATACATAGTGTGTATTAAAACTTTTTT
>JAQXIG010000155.1 GCA_029007685.1 bacterium
GTAGGAAAGAAACCTCTTACATTATCATCAATTCTATATAATTTCATAAAAATATTAAAAAGTATTATAAATTTTGATAAAAAAATTTATTCATAAGAAAACCTCTAGAAAAATCTAGGGGTTTGTCTACACTCTGAAAAAGATTTCCAAAATTGGAAATCTTTTTTGATACCAAAAATCAACTCATGCACCATTTTACCATTACATATAATGAAATAACGAGGGAAAAAGATGTCGAATGAAAGATCAATAGAAACAGAATTAAAAATTATAGATGGTCAATTACTAGGCTGTCTTCTTTACATTGTATCATTGATCATTTCAATCATTGTTATCTATAACCAAAGAAAGAAGGCTTTAAATCAAAATACCTTCATTACCGATCAAGAAAGCCAAACAATCGCCTTAGCTAATAAAATATTAATTCTATTATTAATAGTTTGGTTTTTATATTTAAACTACGAAAGTTATCAATATACAAAATCTCTAAATCAAGATACTTCAGCAATAGAACTTCAAATAGTAGCTTCTATCCTAGCTGTAGCAGGAGGACTCATTGGCTTATATGTAGTAAGCACCAACTTTCAAAACACCTCTTTTCAAATCGCTGAAAGTGAAAATCCTGAATTATAAAAAGACAAAAAATACTTTAAATAAACTAGAAAGCATTTATCAATAGTTTCTAATTAGAGAATTGTAATCTGTAACCTCCAGGAAAAAAAACTTTTAATTTTAGCTTAATTCTATCATAATGATAATCGTGAATATAATCTCGCCAACATGAATTCATTTGTATTTTTATGTTTATCTTCTTGTTCATGAAACATTCCAGTTTTAGGAAATCCAAAGAGAGTTTCATCATTCTATTATTTGCTTTTCTTAAGATTCTGTGTTGTATTTCCCTATTATAACACTTGGTATTTCTAGTTCCCCATCTTTTCACTTTCTTTTTGGATATAAACCCTTCTTAGTGGTTATGGTTTGTATTTATGATTTCTTATTTGTCATGATATTTCCTCAATTAGCCCCTTATCCTTTGGCCCAATGCCACCATTAATGCTTTGTTCTTCCCTAACATTTCGTCGATACCTACCCATGTATTGGACTTTCACTAACTAGGGTACATACCATGCACGACATACTATACAAACCCCGTTCCTATATCTAAGAAACGGGGTTCATATCAAATGGATAAGTCTTTTTCATTTTTGAATAACATATTCAATCGCTGAAATACCAGTAATCTCTTGATCAATAGAAGCTGTAATATATCTAACACTATCGGCTTTGATATTATCACCCACATAAGTAGCCATTCTAGTAATCTCATTACTATCAACATCTTTAAAAACAATTTCAATATACTTTAACATATAATCAGAACTCTGATCATTATGAAGCTCAGCAGTATACTTACTAATACCATTTTCATAGACTAAATCGGCTTTTTCAAAACTAAGACCATCTACAACCTGATCGACCAAATAAGTTTCCACATCACTTTCAGTACTAGCAAAACTAAGACCAAGATTAATCATCGCTACTGCTACAAAAGCACAAATAATTCCACTCAATATAGTTATCTTTTGCTTATTATTCATTTTTTTTATACTATTTATTAGCCTTTTCATAATCATCGCTCCTATAATAGAAGTATATCACCACATTCTTAAAATGTCCATGAATTTATTGCAATGATAGTGTAAATAGTTTGGAAAAGTACATACAAAAAGGAAACCCTTAATAAAATAGGATGGAACAAAAACACACTTTATGGTTTCTTTCCACATGAATACTTTATCACAAAACTATCATAATTTATTAAAAAATTAATATGAATGTTTTACATCTAATTTAAAGGGTAAACAGACAGTTTCAATCCAAATGAAGATGTATTTAACTATAAAGTATGATTTCTAATTTAGATGAATTTTTATGTACTATCACGAAAGAATATCTTGCTAATTTATTGGAAAGTTTAGATTATTCTGATTCTATTTCTAGAGAAAGCCAACATCCAAACATTTATTTAACCACAATATTAACAATTTTTCCTTTAATAACAATAACCTTAACTACTTCCTTACCATCTATATGCTTTAAGACATTCTGAGTAGCCATAGCTTTTTCTCGAATCACATCATCAGTATCATCTAAATGTACCATAATCGTAGCTCTAACCTTCCCATTTACTTGTACTGCAATTTCCTTTTCCTCATCCACTAACATAGAATCATCATAAGTAGGCCATCCACTTTCACAGATAGCGCTTCCCAATTGATACTGCTCATTTAATTCTTCTGTAATGTGTGGAGCAATCGGATTTAACAATTGCAAAAATGTACGATAATCCTTTTTACCAATCTTTTCTAGCTTTTCCATCTTATTAAGTAAAATCATAAGTGCTGATATAGCAGTATTAAATTTAGAATGATCCATATCTTCTGTAACTTTTTTCACAGTTTTGTGGATATCTTTTTCTAATTCTTTAGAATATTCACAATCCCTATTAACTTTTTCCCCAATTCGAATCACTTTATCTAAAAATCGACGACATCCAATTAACCCTTGCTCACTCCAAGTAGCTTCCTTCTCATAGTCACCAATGAACATCTCATAAGTACGAAGAGTATCAGCACCATATTTCGAAACAATATCATCAGGATTAATAACGTTACCAAGACTCTTACTCATCTTAACTCCACCTTCTCCTAAAATCATTCCATGGCTAGCGCGAACCTTAAAAGGCTCACGATTAGGTACTAATTTTTGATTATATAAAAATTGATTCCAGAATCTAGCATATAATAAATGTCTAGTAGCATGTTCCATACCACCATTATACCAATCTACTTTTCCCCAATATTTTAAAGCCTCTTGAGAAACAAATTCCTGATCATTATGAGGATCCATATAACGTAACCAATACCAACTAGATCCTGCCCAGTTAGGCATTGTATCAGTTTCACGTTTAGCAGCCTTTCCACAATACGGACAAGTTGTATTAACAAACTCTTCAATTCTCGCCAAAGGACTTTCTCCATCATCCGTAGGTTCATATTCAGCAACATCAGGAAGTACAACAGGCAAGTCTTCTTCAGGTACAGGAACCCAACCACAATCATCACAATAAATAAGAGGAATAGGTTCACCCCAAAATCTTTGTCTAGTAAAAATCCAATCTTGAAGTTTATAATTGGTTTTCTTTCTACCAAGACCATTTTCTTCTAAATAAGAAATCATTTTATTAATAGCTTCTTCTTTAGTTAGACCATTCACAATACCTGAATTAATATGAATACCTTCCCCACACATAGGACCTGGAAGATGAATATACTCAAAAGATTTAACATGAAGTTCATCTTTTATTTCTTGTTCAATTACTTCTTTACTTACCCATTCAACTTCAAAAGCTTCATCTTCATCCAAATTTTGCTTACTTCGTTTTAAACTATTCAATTTAAATAATAATGGTGTAGCTTCAATCTCAAAATACCTATCTTTATTATAAGCATAATAATGGTGGCAAATTTTAAAACCACTGCTAATAAAAGAAATATCAGAATATCCTGTTTCTTCCTTTATTTCACGAATAGCACATTCTAAAGCAGTTTCACCCTCCTGAATAGTACCACCAACAAATAGTCTACCACCATTTTTTCCCCAATTAATAGTTAAATACTGATTGTTTTTTTCATCAA
>JAQXIG010000156.1 GCA_029007685.1 bacterium
CACAAAAAAATCAATCCGAACGGATTGATTATATGTTAAGTTCAAACATAAAAGTTCGAACAGAAACGTCACTGGAGCGGATGATGGGAATCGAACCCACGTAGTCAGCTTGGAAGGCTGAGGTTCTACCATTAAACTACATCCGCATTTATCAATTAATAATTAATACAATATTAATTATAGCAGAAAATTAAAATAAGTCAACACTTTTTTACTATTTTCTTATTTTTTTACTATTTTCTTATTTTTATGTTGTTATACAATTGATGTAAAACATTTCTATATAAAGAAGTGAATCAAGTCGTATAATATGATTTGCTAACATAAAATTATACAAAAGAACTTGAATTTTCATGAATAATATATCACAAAATATTAGATATTTACCTCATGGATTAAAAATTAGACTAGATGAACGACTCCTTCAAGTACAGCAGATTAGGCAATTTATCTCATACAACTTTAGAATCTAACATTTCCAGTACTATGAATCCAAGTCTTACCTCTAGAAGAATCTAACCCAATGATCCTACTTTTAAAGCTCCACTTTAAAGATTTTCATCTACATACTTAACCTTTTAGCGCCTACCATTCGATATCACCATGACCATCTAAAATATCAACTTTAGCTATATTCATAAAAACATGAGCACGAACAACTTCTAAAGAATCCTCAATCGTTGAACTAAATTTTAGATTAAGTTAAGATTTAAAAATTATGTCCACTAGGATATGTTGAAATTTTTACTGTTCCTTTTCTTTTTAAATCTCTATCAACCATTTCATCATTTCTAACTAATTATTCTGTTATAATTGTCTTGCTAAAAAATTTTAACCATATAATGACCACGCTCTTTCTATAGAAATATCAATTACTATTGATACTATGATAATGACTGTCCTATAAACTATTTATACAATCAATTATATCAAAATTTTAACTAAAAAAACATAAAATCAAATTAAATAACATAAGACTTCAATAAAGGTGATGTAAATGAAAGAAAAACTAACAAACGTCTTTTTCTTGCTATTTCCCCTATTCATGGGTTCTATAGTAGGGATTATTATTTCAAGCTACATTAATTATGAATACTTAATTAAACCACCACTAGCTCCACCAAGTATATTCTTTCCCATTATGTGGACAATTATCTATCTCCTACTGGGTATCTCATATTATCTAATTAAAAAAGAGGATCATACTGATATTAAATTAAATATTCTCTACTACAATCAGCTGCTAGTAAATGCACTTTGGTCCATTATCTTCTTCATTCTAAAATGGTACTTTATTTCTGTAATATGGATAATATTCCTGCTATTTTTAATCATCATACTAATTATTAAATTTTATCAACAAAATAAAATAGCAGCATTTTTAAATATTCCATATCTGCTATGGATTCTATTTGCAACTTACCTAACAATTGGAATATATATTTTAAATTAAATGAAAAAATATGACAAAAATTGAACTAACCACCAAAGTTGGACAGTTTATACTGTAGTGTTATAATTGATGTGACACCAATTGTATACAAAAAAGCAATAAAGCCGATAAAATATTCATGGAAAGGAAAAATCCTATCGAAAGAACTTATCGCTTATGACAAGTATAACACAAAATCAAAGATATTACCCATAAAGTATTTGAGGGATATTTATCATATCAACCTAAATACTGTTCTAAGTGTGCCGTCGTATTTGATGATAAATTTGAGAAACGGAGATTTATGACTTCTCATATTAAAATATCTGATGTTTCCGGTTTTAAATCTATTTTGAAACTACATACAACGTTATCTTTGTAAACATTGTAATAAAGCCTTTACTTTTACTACTGATATTACTAATTATGACTGCCTTATATCTAATAATCCGAAACATAAAATTGCTACTGATTTAACTAAAAACCATTCTGAAATTTGATGGATTTAAATCTGTTAAAACAGATGATGGTGCTATGCGCTTTCATATGTGTAACAGAATTACTGGAAAAACTATTGATATTGTTGAAGATAGAAGACTTAATACCTTAATAAAATATTTTACTATTATGATTATAAAGCAGAAACCGTGTTAAATTCATGATTATTGATATGT
>JAQXIG010000157.1 GCA_029007685.1 bacterium
TTTGATTAATTTTTTATTTTTTATTAAAAAAAAGTAAGAAAATTCATTTTTTCTATTTTCTTACTTTTTTAGCATATGTTTCTAGTACTTGAATTTGAGTTCTATTATATAAAGACGGCTTTATAATATCTTCCAATGATACTTTTAAATTCTTAATTCTTCCTGTTGGAATGATTATATCTTCCAATTGAAGATAATGAACATTAGACTTTAGTCCTTTTAACTCAATTATTTGACTATTTTGATATTGCCTATTATCTCTATCTAATAAATACTCATTTATTTGGCGGTCCGGAATATAAAATTGTTCTTTTTCTCTGATGTATTGTTTTAGTTCGTGATTTTCTGTTATTTCATCATTTAATTCTGCCGATAGAAGTACTCTTTTAGCTAAATTTTTGTCTGCATTTAAAATTGATGTATCTTCCAATAAAAGTGCACTTAAACCAACTTCTATAAAGGAGCTGATCTTTTCTTCTAAATCTGTTTCTTGCAACATTTTTAGGCTTTCTAATTTTTTTCCAGACAAGCTAATTTGATATTTTTCTAATATTTTGATATTGGCTTTTATTTGTTCTGGATCTATTAGTAAACATTCATAATCTGTTAGATTTTTTAAGTTTATCTTTAGGGACAATAATCGTTCTATGTTCATCGTTAATTTTTTTAATACTGATTCATCTTCATATAGTTCTAAATGATCCCTTATCCAGTTTTTACTTACATATCCCTTTCTAAGATAAGAACTGATTGTAGTTACAGCTATCATATTACTAACTAATAGTAATTGAACCATTTGCGCCTGAGGTAAATTTAGAGTAATTAGATGTTTCAATTTTTCTTCTAACACACTTACTTCTTTAGACATTAATGATTCCTGAGTGGTTTCTAGCAGCGCTTGAAAACAGATTCCATACTTCTCGAATAACTTTATGTAATTTAGGTAAGAGTTTTCACATAGGAAGAGATATTCTTGTTCTAATTTTTGATAATATTTTTTATTGTGTTCATCTATGTATTCCAATGTTTTTTCATAAATTTCATTATCATCTATCATATCTAAAATTTGATCGATTTTGGTAATTTCTTTTTTGCTACTTTCATTGATTAGTAATGTTTGTAGTTTTACATAGTTGTTTTTTCGTTTTCTTTTTGATTTATTTAACTCGCTTTGTTCTTTTTTTAGAAGAAAATAGTAATTTATCATCGATTCAAATTCTTCTTCGATTCGCTCCATATTCCATTTTTTACGATTGTATTGAAGGGTTGATTTTTTTAATTTTGCATTTGCATCCATCATTGCTAAAAAATTTTTGATATGATCTTCCTCTTCTTTCATGTGAATAATCAACGGTAGCAGTAAATTTTCGTCTGTTGATGGTAGTTTTTTCAATAGTTTTAGAAGACTACTTATCTGTTTTACAATTTCTAAAAAAGAAGCAGTGGATACAATATTTGAATCGATCTTTTTAATATTGAGTACTCTCTTTACTAGTCGGGATTCTCCCTCATATTTTTGAATTCTTTCTAATCGATCTAATTCTGATTCTTCAATCATTGAAGCTTCTTCTACCATCTGTTCTAACATATCACCGCTTATTATTTCTAATAGTTCTTTTGCTTGTTCGATTTCTGATTCTAATTGATTAAAATCACATTCCTTATAATTTGACAGTATTATAGCCATGATGAGGTCACTAATTTTCATTTCAAACAGTTTATCAATATGCTTGGTACTATATTTAGTGAAGAAATCATTAAAAAATTCGGACTTTTTGGCATCTTTATATTCGATTTTTTCGATTTCTTCGATTTTATTTTTGATTAAGTCCATCAGAGATGATAATTGTTGATTCATATTATATTCTCATCCCTTTCACTAGGTTTTTCTTTTCTAATCCTTGAATGATATTATTTCTAATTTTAGCTTGTTCGTTCAAATATGATTCATCATCTAGAGATGATAAAATTACGTTTTTGTTCTTTTTATAATAGTCTACTCGTGCTCTTAGAGATTCTTGATACGCTTTGTCATTATCACTTTTTTTGACAAAAATATCAATGATAATGTATTTATCTCTAGCTACTCGATCAAATAATACTCTGATCTTGTAATCTTTTACTTCAGCAATCCCGCTTAAAGCAGTTCCATTTCCTGGGAATTTTTTCACATTTTTAAATGTCCCGTTTTCAATTGATAATAATAGATTTTTAAACCCTTCGTAATATTCTCTACTAATAGCTATTAAATCATTTTCAGCATAAATGGCTCCACCTGGTGTGTTTAAAAATATTAATTTGTTTTGATTTTGTTCCGTTAGGGGTGATGACAATTGATCAATTTGTTCAAATTGGGATTGTATAATCATTCGTGATACCTTTTCTAACTCTTGGATTTCTTTTTCTAGTTCTACTTCAAAGTCTTTATCTTTCACTACCTCTGATTTTAATTTCTTTAGTTCTAGAGTTTCTTTATAAACTTCTGCTCTGATCCTATTTACAATTATCATATAATTTTTATTTTCTAATACTGGTAAGTTGTTCTTTATTATATTTCGTTTTTCTTCTTCGGTTGTGGCTGTTTTTAGTTCAAGCTGTAAGTTAGAGTAATAATATAAATATTCATCTTCCCCTTCTTCTTCTTGTGAATCATTCTTTTCTGCTACTGCTTTTTTTATTTCAGTATTGGCTTTGGTTTCACTATATTTTAGTTCTTGAAGTTTTTTTATTTCTTTTCTAATAGTATTCGCTTGTCCAATGTTATATCTGATTGCCATTTCTAATGATAAATCTTTGGTTGCTAAATCTTCTTTGTTTATGAAAAGCTTCTTCATATGCCATCCACCCCTTTTAATGGGATGTATTGTAACATCTGTGTATCTTTATGTCAAGTCTTATTCTCTACTTTCGGATGGACAATTGGACCGTATTACTTTATTTCCAAATATTGGATAATTTTACTAGGGCTATTGGTCCATAGGTGGAGGAAGAAGTATGCAAAAAACAGTAATTGATGATAATTATTATTATGATATCGTTAGGAAAAATATCAAAAAATATCGTATTTCTAAGGCAATGACTCAGCAGACGTTAGCTGATTTGACGGATCTTACTAGAGATTATATTTGTGATATCGAAAGTTTAAAAAAGAATAAAGGCTTTTCTTTGGCTACTTTAGGAAGAATATCAAATGCTCTAGATATTGATATTAGACAATTGTTTGATGACATTACTTTATAATAAAAGAAGGTCTTTTACCTTCTTTCAGACTGTTGACAAAGTAAAATTTGTTAATAGTCTTTTTATTTTAATGTTAATGTTATATAATTGATTTGTAAGGATTGCTTTTATTCCCAAAATTTAAGCTTACTATCCTTACTTTT
>JAQXIG010000158.1 GCA_029007685.1 bacterium
CCTTTGGTTTTATTTTCTTTATTATACCATATTTTCTGTGTTATAATACCTTTATAAAGAAAGTAGGATTGACGCAAATGGAATATGCGGTAAAAATTGATTCGTTTGAAGGTCCACTTGATTTACTTCTTCATCTTATAAAGGAAGCTAAGGTCGATATTTGGGATATTAAAATTGTGGACATTACCAAACAATATCTTGACTATATCGAGGCAATGGAAAAGCTAAATCTTAATATTGCCGGTGAGTATTTAGTGATGGCTAGTGAGTTAGTGGAAATGAAGTCTAAGATGCTTCTTCCTCGTCATCAAGAAGAGCAAGAGGTGGAAGAAGAGGATCCACGGGAAGTACTAATTCAGCGCTTGATGGAATATCAACAATATAAGGAACTTACTAAGGAATTTAAAGAATTAGAAAATTTAAGACATGAGTTTTATACAAAGTCTCCAGACAGTTTAAGGGAATATGTTGATGTTGATACGGTGATTAGCAATGATGTTTCTTTAGATGACTTGATGAAGGCATTTGAGAAATTTTTGGCCCGAAAAAAGGCGGAACAACCTTTATCAACAACAATTACTAAAAAAGAAATTACAGTTGAGGAGAGAAGAAATTCTATTTATAATATTTTAAAAGTCAGAGGAAAAGTTGATTTTTTTGAGCTTTTTGAGATTGTGACGAAAGAATATATTGTAGTAACTTTTTTGGCGATTTTAGAAATGGCTAGGAAGAGTGAACTTATGATTTATCAGGAGAATGATTTTGAAAAAATTACAGTAGAGGTGATTACATGAAGTTAGAGGCTGTTGTGGAAGGTTTATTATTTGTAGTTGGAGAGGATGGGCTAACATTATCTCAGTTAGTTGACATTTTAGGAATTGAACTTGATCAGGTTAAAGAAATTCTTAGTCATTTGAAAGATAAGTATGAAAAAGAAGATAGTGGAATTCGAATGAATTTTTTAGGAAATACGTTTAAATTAACTACTAAAAAGGAACATAAAAATTATTTTCAAAAGTTATTAGAAAATCCGGAAAGCAATGTTTTAACACAAGCAGCGCTTGAGACTTTGGCAATCATTGCTTATAATCAACCAATGACTAGAATGGAGATCGATGAGATTAGAGGTGTTGCTACTAGTCAGATTGTTCGTAAGCTAGTTGCTAAGGGTTTTATTAAGGAAACTGGGAGAAGTGATGCTCCTGGTAGGCCAATTTTATATCAAACTACTAGTGAGTTTTTGGATTATTTTGGATTATCGACGATTGATGATTTACCTAAATTTGAAAAAATTGTATCAGAAGTGATAGAGGATACAGATCTATACCATTCTAAATATCAAGAAAAAGAGGACGATGAGGTATTGTAGATTTTACAAATGTTCTTTACTTTCTCGTTTTTTTTTGGTATAATCTAAGTACTTGCCCGAATGGTGGAATGGTAGACGCGATGGACTCAAAATCCATTGGTAGTGATACCGTGTCGGTTCAAGTCCGACTTCGGGCACCAGATTGATAGGAAACTCGAACTTTTCGGGTAACCATATAAAAACATCGGACTGAAATCTGATGTTTTTTCATTTTATAGATGCACTTGTCCATTGACATGAACTCTATTTTTTTTATCGAGAAACGGGGTTCGTGTTATATGATTTTTTTGTGTAATAGGGCTGCTTTTATAACCGTAATTATAAAATCACCATATAAAGTAATAGGAGGTGTAAATTATGTGGGAATTAATACAATCCAATCTATTAGAAATCATTATTACCTTATTAACTGGTGTAGTTACTTATATTGTAACAAGAGTAAAAATTAAATATGAGGAATATGTAAATAGTGAAACAAAACAGAAAGTAGTGAAAACAGTAGTCAATGCTGTAGAACAATTATATGCCGATTTAGATGGTACTGAAAAATTAGCAAAGTCAAAAGATAATATTATAGCTTTATTGCAAGAAAAAGGATTATCTATTACAGATTTGGAATTAGATATGATGATTGAGGAGGTAGTAAACGGATTCAATCATGGACAAAAAGCGAAAGGGGAGTAAGTATATGGAATATTTTACATTTGGCCAAAAAGAATTAAGAGTTACTCAAAATTATCATGGAACTACTTCTCATAAGTTACATTGGTATAAAGCTAAAAAAGTTTGTGACTATCCAATAGATATTGCTGGTAGAGATGATAATAAAAGTCCTTACTATGCTACCGTCGATATGAAAGTAGTTGCTATTAGAGGTATTGGTAATTCAATGACTAATACAATATGGCTAGTAGCTACAGAAAAGTGTATGACTCCAAGTGGGGAATTTACACCATTTATAGCGCTGACACATTGGAACGATAATGATCCTTATATTACGAATTTACAAGTAGGTTCTATTGTGAAAAAAGGACATCCTATCTGTGAAGAAGGTATTGATGGGGCAACTGCCAATCATTTGCATATGGTATGTGGTAATGCTGATAGAGGTTGTGGAAACGAATTAATCAAAAATGGTAATAAAACAGCTAGTGGTGGTGATGTATGGGTATCTAATGGATATTGTATGAAGCCTGAAGAAGTAATGTTCATAGATAGAGAATTTACTACTAAAGAATTATGGGGTGGCTGTTTAGTATGGAAAGAAAAACCACAAATCAAGTACTATCCTAAGTCATTATATCGTGGTTCTAGTTTAGTTGATGGACTAAAATCTGTAGGAATTACCAGTTCTTTCCTCAATCGTTCTAAAATAGCTAAAGAAAATGGTATTAGCAGATACAGAGGGAATGCTAGTCAAAATGTTCAATTGCTTAATTTACTTAAACAAGGAAAACTTATACAAGCATCATAAAGGGCCTAGTTATTGTAATTGGGCTCTTTTTTTCATATATACGGAAAGTGTGTTTGCGTACAGTATAGAAAACATGCGGTGGTAGAAAGTATCATGGCACGACAAAAGAACTAAAGGCTATTTTAGATTTTCAATAGGAATCATAGTACCATTACAGTAAGGTAATGGAACAAGTGAGGTTGTTACAGGTCAGTATGCTGTTACAGCTACTGTAGCTGGTTATGATACTGCTACAATCCAACCAGCCAATTTAACAGTCACAGAAGATACTACTTACCTGGCTGATAGAAGAACCAGAGTTGTACGATAAAATCAAAGATATTATTACAGCAGACGATTTTAAGGATGAGATGTATCGCAAAGTAGCCGGATTAGTGTTTCAGCAGTTTAGCGAGAATGGAAAA
>JAQXIG010000159.1 GCA_029007685.1 bacterium
CCACTTAAATCTTTTAAAGGAAACATAATTCTACTAGTATATAAATCATGATCATAAGAAGAAAGTCCTATCGCATTCAAGGTATTGAAATCATAACCTTTTTTCACTAGCAGTTTTGTCAGATCATCACTAGTATCCAAACTAAGCCCAATTCCATACTCTTTAATCATTTCTTCAGTAATAAAACGATCACTTAAATATTTTTTCGCTTTCTTTGCATAATTGGTTTGAATATTATTTTGATAGTACTTGGTCGCAAGCTGGTAAATCTCATAAAGTTTGTGATTTGCATCTGCTTTTTGTTTAATAACACCCGTATCAACCGCAATACCAACCTTATTAGCAAGTAAACTAAAAGCTTCTTTAAAAGTAACATGTTCATAATCCATCACAAAATTAAAAACATTGCCACTAGCCCCACAAGAAAAACAACGATAAATCTGCTTTTCACGAGATACACTCATCGAAGGATTATTATCATCATGAAAAGGGCAAACCCCAAAAAAGTTTTTCCCTTTTTGCGTAAGAGGTAGATAACTAGAAACCACATCAACAATATCTACTTTACTACGTACTTCATTAACGATGTTGGTATGATCCATAGTAGTAACCTCCCTCTATATTTATTTTCTGAAAATAAACTCTTTCATTTTAATTTGATCTTTTACAATTTTCTAAACTGGAATGGGTTCTAATAATGCTCCATTTTTCCCATTTTCAAACCTCTAAATAAATTGTATTATATCACCATTTTTCGACAAAAACCACCACAAATAAATGATAAAGTATAGATATGAAAAAGAATAAATATATTATGATCAGTAGTATCATCATCTATGCCTTAACCTTTATATCACACTTTTTATTTGATGTCATTCAAAACGATATCATCGCCGTATTTTTTAACACCAATGAAAGTATTTTCCAACATATGAAAATGGTCTTTACTTGTTTTTTTGTTTTTTATTTTATATTATTTATTGTAAGGAGAAGATTTCATTTCGAAAATGTTTTTTTGACAAATCTAATTGCTAGTATCAGTTGCATTGCCTTTTTCCTAATCATTTATATCCCTACATATCTCAGATTTGGCGAAAATATGATTTTTACTTTTATTTTATTATGGATATCAATACTGTTTGGACAATATATTTCATCACCAATTCTAAAAAAAACAGATTATAAAAAAACCGAAATATTAAGTATCATTATTATTTCTTTAATCTTTGTAATCGGTGGTTATCTAACCTATTATCCAATAGAAAACTTTATATTCTGGGATCCCCAACATGAAACCTATGAACGAGTCTTAAAATAGACTCCTTTTTAGTGGCGAAAATTGGGAAACTAACTCATCCTATCTTGTTTCCTCCTCAATCCAATCTAAATAATGAGGAAAACCGTCAATAATATCATACATAACAATCTGTGGAGTTTCATAACTATGTAACTTTAAAATTTCTTGTTCGATCTCCTGATACAAGCTTTTCCTTGATTTCATTTGTAACAAAACTTCATCATGGTGTTCAATCTTACCTCTCCAATGATAAGAACTGATAATTGGAATTAACTGACAACAGCTAACCAATCTTTTCTTCAACAAAATCTTCATCACCTTACTTGCCTCTTTCCGATCACGAAAAGTAGTGGTAATGAGTCCATATTTCGCCTTTCTTTCATCCATTCTGTCTAAACCCCTTTTACATAATCTAGAATCTTTTGAACAAGTTCTAACCACATATCATTCCTCGCTTGTCGAGAACTACCAGCAATATGTGGTGTAACAATCACATTCGCTCGATATTGCTCAAATACATCTTTATAGTTATCAAGATCAATATCCAATCCCACACAAAAAGTAGGGTTAGCATCAGCATATTCTATTAAAGCTCTAGTATCGACAACATCTCGTCTAGCCGTATTAATAAAAGTAGCAGTAGGCTTCATCAATGATATTTCATCCTCGGAAATGAAAAATCTAGTTTTATCAGTCAAAGGAATACTAATATTTATAATATCACTCTCCCGCAAAACCGAATCTAAGGAGGTAAAAACAACTCCTTTCTCTACTAAATCTTGAGAAGCAGAAGGATTATCGGTATAACATATCATTTTCATCTGGAATGCCTTCGCAATGTTAATCACTTCTCTCGTAATATGACCAGCACCAATAAGGCCCAATTTCTTATGAGAAATATCTTCTGGCATATTCCGTAAATGATGTTTATGTGCACGACCATCTAATACCAATTGATTGGCTTCACACACTCTTTTATTCAGCGCTAAAATCAACGAAAATATATGCTCAGCGACTGATAACGCATTAGCTGTTTTTAGATGAATCACCCTCACCAATGGACACTCTGCTACCTCTTGGCAAATGTGATCTACTCCAACTGATAAAGTCGCAATCACAATAGGTTTTTGAATATAAAGTAGTAAATCCTTTGAAATCTTATCTTCACTTCCAATAATCAAAATATCATATAAACAGAACATATTCATAAATTCTGGTTCACTCCAATCAACCGAAGAAGGATGAACCACAACTTCGATACCATTCTGCTCTAACAATAAAATAATTTCTGGACGAATATCCAAAACCATACAATAAGCTTTACCCATATAATACCCCTTCTAATCAAAATCTTGCCATAATAGTAACAGGACTCCCCCTTAATCCTAGTATTCCGTCACTTTTTGAAAGTCACACTTATCTTTTCCATAATCGTAAGAATTCCATCATACCCCAAACTACCAAAAGTAAGAAACAAATATGCAACTTCCTCTACATCACATGCATAGTCAAACAACAAATCCTTAATCGTTTTTCCTTGTTCTAAATGTCTCAAACAAGAAACCTCATACATACTTCTTAACTAATAACCAATCAATCTCAGGAGAATCATTGGTAAAAGTCTCTTCTAACAATGAACATCCCTGCATAATAAGATCTTGATAATCTTGCAAAAAATGTAACTCTTCTTGAACATAATATGGTGTAGCTACCATAGTCAATTGATCATAACGATCATTAAAAAAAGCCAATCGATTACCAACTAATCTACGCATTAAAAAACTTTTAAACTCATCATAACTTTCAGAAACTAGTGTTTTGATAAAAAGATCACCACTTAAAAATTGATCTTGAAACAGCATTTTCATCTTAGAAGCATATTGAAATACATTTTCATTACGAAGAGAAATCTTTGAATATCCATCTAGTGATAGTTTTAAAAACATCGCAATAATCAATTCTTGAACCAACAACTCATCACTCATCATATAACCTCCACAACTCTAAATCAAATTTTTTCGGACAAAAGTCTCAATATTTTTATCTAGATAAAGATCTACCGATCCTTTCTCCACTACTTTGATCCACCCAAGACCATGAATCACAATATCCTCACAATACTTCAATTCATAAGAGACCTTACACAAATCTTTCAAACAATCATGTTTGAGCGCATTCATTCGTTTCACCTTAACATCATTGGATAAATATAATGTAAAGCTATTCTTCTCCCCTTCTACATAATCAACTCGTACCAAATCACCTATAATCAAACATTGATTCTTCTTAAGCTGATAAGTACGAGGCTTAATTTCTTTTCTTGGACTAATTTTCTTCAACATAATGGAGTCCACATAATGTACCAAACTTCCACCATCCACTAAACCCGGAGTATCAATCACCGTTAATTCGTGACTCAAATCAATACTAATTTTATTCAAAGTAGTAGATGGCAAAGGAGAAATAGTTAATTCTTTATTACTATTCGAATAATTTTTAATAAGTTGATTAATCAAACTACTTTTGCCAGTATTGGTTCTTCCCACGAAATAAACATCTCGGCTAGTCTTATGCTTACAGATCAATTTATACAATTCATCAATATGATAATTCTTATTGGCACTAATCAAAATTACTGTCCTATAATTCAACTGTAACTCATCAATATAAGCCAAAAGTTTTTCTTCTTTCGTACTACAGGGTAAAACATCTATT
This sequence comes from bacterium, assembly GCA_029007685.1. Lineage (GTDB taxonomy): Bacteria > Bacillota_I > Bacilli_A > RF39 > UBA660 > Alloscybalousia. The sequence continues at coordinate 4,013 of JAQXIG010000159.1, forward strand.
TTATTAATAACTAAAATCATCTCATTACCAATATATTTACGAATAAATGCTAAATCCGAATCCAAATTCAAAATATCGACAACATGGACCACTAAATCATTTGTTTCATTAATAGCTTTCAATATCTCAATATATTCCTCATTCGATTTTGCCACTGTTTGATATTCACCATAATTTTTCATTCGAAAACATCTACGACAATAATCATTTTCTAATGAAGTAGTATAACCAGCTTGAGCAATATTGGCATCCTGCAGTTTAACCCCGCATCCCAAACAACACTTTTCACTCATGATAATATTCTCCTTTTTTCATAATTCCTTGTTTTTCAAAATACTTTAAAATCCTAGCCTCTATCATACGATTAAAAGTAGTAATTTTTAAGTCTTTATACGCCATAGGATCCACTAAAATCGTATCAATCTCAAACTTATTACCAGCGAAAATATCAGTAACTAACTGATCTCCAATCATAACCATCTCACCTTTAGTAAATGCATACTTCTTCTGAATTTTACGATATCCAAATAAAAAAGGTTTACGAGCAAAAGATACATAATCACAATCTAATTGTTTCGCATAATCAGCAACTCTTTTTTTAGTATTATTAGAAAGAATCACCACAATAAAATCCTTCTTCAACTTTTGAAAAAGTGCAATTGTTTCCTGATTTAACTTTTCCTGATCAATCAGCGCAATCGTATTATCCAAATCAAAAATCAAACATTTAATCTTATTTGCCTTTAATTTCTGATAATCAATATCATAAATACTTTTGACATATTTTTTCGGGTAAAATTTTTGAAATCTCATAAGTAACATCTCCTCTGTTTATTATAAACTATTATCAAAATGAAAGCAAAGAAAAAGAAACAATCGTTTCTTAATTATTAACTTTAAAGACAATCATAGCAGTATTCATATCAATAGCTGAAAAAGTATAACCATTGTCTTTTCCATAACGAATAATATTTCTCAAAGCATCTACTGTATGAGTTTTAATATCATGCATCAAAACAATATTAGCTTTATTGTTTGATAAATTACTAACAACATTGTGATAAACACAACGTGATTTATCACTTACATTATTTTTGACACATTGCCATGCATCACCAGAATCAATATTCCAATCATAATAACGGTATCCTCGATTTAAAACCTCATCCGCAAGAATAGTCATAATACCACTACTGTATTTTTTACTAACAGTATTATTACTTCCTCCCGGAAAACGAATAATTCTTGATTTCTCACCAGTGATTCGCTCTACCCGATCAGAAATTTCTTTCAAATCTGCAAAGTAATTATCAACAGAGGCATAGACTTTAGGGTATTGATGAGTAGCTGTATGTAGTGCCACTGTATGACCTTCCTCATATTCACGTCGAATCAAAGAATCAGGACCACTATTCGTAACAAAGAAAGTAGCTTTCACATTTTCTTCTTTTAAAATATCTAAAATTTTACCAGTAGTTAGATTACTAGGACCATCATCGAATGTTAAATAAATAACTCCCTTTCTAGTGACTCCACTATTAATATCTACTTTCTTGGACACTTTAACCACTCTTTTAACTTCTGTTTTGTTATTTGCTTCATCCTCAACTGTATAAGTTAAAGTATAAATACCTTCTTTGGTAACATCAACTTTTCCACTCACTTTTACTTGTTTGGTTAAATCATCATCACAATTATCACTAACTGTATATCCCGGTTCCTGAAAAGAAGTATCTAATTGATGATAAATCGTTTCTGAACCCCCCAAAGTAATCACTGGTTTTTCATTATCCTCATAAATTACAGAACGAATCACTTCTTCTTTGTTGTCAGAAGAATCTTTTACACTATAAATAAGTTTATCCTTTTTTTCTGCAATTTTAACTTGCTCTGTCAAATCACCATCATACTCATCAACCGCTTGATATCCTTCTTCTTGATATTTTTTTCCCGGACAAACTGTTACCTGTTTATCCCCCATTAGGGTAAGAGTAGGTTTTTTTTCGTCAACAATTTTTACCGTTCGCTCCTTTTTTACATTCCAAAATGACACTTTTAATTGATAAGTAATAGTATATTTTCCCACTTTATTAGAATCGATTTTACCAGATACTTTAATTTCATCAGTAACATCTTTTCCTAAATGTTTTCCTTTACTTCCATACTCAACATATTTTTCACCATAATTTAACACAATCACTTTATCCTGATTTAAAATAATTTTAGGAGATAAAAGATATAAAATCACAAAGACAAATACAACTGAAACTGCAACAACAGAAAGCAAAACTGCCTTATTTTTTTTTAATCTAATCGCTTTTTTTACAGCAGAATTTTTCTTTGTTTCAGATTCGTCAATCCGTTTTGTTCTAAATATATTACTATTATTTTTACTTCTCATACTCTTCACCCATTCCTATTCTTTATTGTATCATCTTTTTGGCAAAATAAAACATTTTTAGCGATTAATTGTAAAATTAGACATATAGTTTACTAGGTGATATGATGTTAAAAAAAATATTAAAACTTTTATTTTCTGATTTCCGTATATTTACGGCTTCCTATTCTAACAATGTTTTTCCAGATCCTTTAACAAAAGAAGAAGAAGAACAATATATCCAACAATTTTTAGCCGGTGACAAAACAGCACGTGACAAACTAATTGAACACAATTTAAGATTAGTAGCTCACATTGTCAAAAAATATGATTCAAAAGTAGAAGATCAAGATGATTTAATCAGCATTGGAACCATCGGTTTAATCAAAGGAGTCGATTCCTTTTCTAATAAACACGGAACCAAAATCACTACCTATTGTGCACGTTGTATCGAAAATGGAATACAGACAATTTGGCACAAATAAAAACTAAACTAGTTTTATATTAATTATATCAAAGCATAAATCTAACTAGTATTAAGATTAACCATAATCTATATAATAAAAAGACTAACAACTAGTTAGCCTTTTTTCAATTTTATCTAAAATATATCTTTTTTCGGTTTCAGATATATTAAGATTATCAATATTTGAAATTATGATTTTAGATATAAAATAATAATAATTTTCTTTCATATTAAAATATATGTATCTATTATGAAA
>JAQXIG010000160.1 GCA_029007685.1 bacterium
ATATTTATTATTAAGTATTACACCAATCTTTTCTTCTACTGTTATCTTTTTTGCGTGTATGTTCTTATCAACTTTCACTCATAAAACCAAAAAGATGTTAGGGATTAGTTTAGGAATTGTATTTATTAGTTATGTACTACAAATGTTATCTTCATTATCAAAAACAACAGAGTTTTTAAAATATTTTTCTGTATTTACATTAGCCGATATTAGAAATGTAATTGTCGAAGTAGCAATAAATCCAATCATGATAGTAATTAGTATAGGGTTATCACTATTATTTTTAGTATTAACGGTGATTCAGTATAACAGAAAAGAATTAATATAGGAGTAAGAAAATTTAGATATAAGGAATAGGTTAAAATTTAGAACAGATTAGGTAAAACTAATTTGTTTTTTTGATTTTTGTGTTATAATTTAGTAGTTGAATGGAGTGCATGAACTTTATGAAAGAAAGTTATCAAAGAACACTTTGTATTATTTTATTTATTTTAGGTTTAGCTGACTTTATGTTACAGATATTTATATTAGAATGACCAGATGGTAACATGGGTTTATTTTTTTGTTTAATAGAAGTATCTTGTATGGTAGGTGGTGCTATTAGATTATGCCAATTAAGTAAAGAGTTTAAAGATGTTTTTTTCGTTTTTTAAAAATATTTTTTAGATTTTAGATGAGGTGAATATATGGATTTTGTTATAGAATTGGTATTAGAACTATTATTAGAAGGCAGTATGGAGATTAGTTCTAATAAAAAAATTAGTAAATGGATTCGCTATCCTATTTTAGCATTACTGATTTTATTTTTTGCTAGCATCATTTTTGGAATTATTATTTTAGGAATCTTAATTATTCCAGATAATATATTCGGCGGTATTTTTAGTATAACTGTTGGACTATTTGTGTTAGTGATGTCTATTTTTCAGTTTAGAAAGAAGTATTTAGAAATTCTTGATAAAAAATAAGATTGATTATAGCATTAAAAAATATTATAATAATCTACAATTATTTTATCAATTGTTAGGGGGAAATAACATGTTATATTGCTTCGATAGTAGATTGCCATTTGATTATTCAAAATTAGAAATGGAACTTTCAAAATTAAATGGTAATGGAATTTTGTATGATAATGAATTAAAAAAAATTACAGATTTTATGGGGAATAAGATTGATATTACAGGGAAATTAATTTTTCCTAGAACTGGTGCTACCCAGATATATGAAATGAACACTGAAATCATAAAATATGGTGGTATTCCTGTTGTTACAAATGAACAGATTGATATGATAGAAGAATGGCCAAAATATTATGATACAGATAGAAAAATGAAAATTTTAAAAGGAAGGGAATTAATAGATTTAAATGTAATTTTAGAACTAGAGTCTATTTATGGAAAAGAAATATTTTTAAAGACAAAATCAAAAAATTTTAATAGTGTGATTTCAATTGAATTGCTAAGAGATACAGAATGTGCATTTTATAAGGCATTATCTTATCATTTGGACGAAGAATTCATTGTAAGTGAGAAAGTAGATATTATAGAAGATGAATATGGTAAAAAAGAATATAGATGTTTTATCGTTGATAATCAAGTTTATAATATTTCAAGATTTACTGTTGATGTACTTCACAGGATAGATAATAGGGTTTTAGAAAAGGCACAGGAGATAGTGAAATTGTTAAAAGATAAAATCTCAGAATATTATGTGTTAGATTTATTTGAATATAAGAATGCCAATTCAATTACTACAGATGTATTAGAACTAAATCCTATCCATTCTTCGGGATTATATTTATACAATTCCGCTATGGAGAAGAGTGACGATATATTACATTCTAATTTAAGAAAAGTTTCGCGTGAATTTATGAACAAAGTGAATGAGTGTAGCATAGATGGCTATATGATAAACAATAGGAATAGTTTGTATCATGTACCTCATAGTTTTGCTGGAGATTTAAGAAGTATTTGTTTAATAGGAGATATTAGTTTGAAATTTACTCATTATACTAGTTTGTCAGTAACAGATTTTGCTAGACATAAACCAATCAATGATTTTAGTAGCATGACACCTATAACAGATGATGATATGCTGTCTGGTTTAGTTTCTGAAGGTTTTTCTCAGGATAAGATGGATAGTTTTCAAAAATTGTTGAAATTCAATCAAAATAATGAACGTAAGGATATCTTTTGATGTCTTTTTTTCTATCATTATTATTAGTTGATGATTGAATTAGCAGTCTGTCATTTTATATTGGAAATGGTATAAAGTTTTGCTATAATGTAGTAGAAGAAATGTGGTGGGAACATGAGTAAAGTAGTAGTAATTGGTGGTGGAGCATCGGGATTAGTGGCTGCTATTTTAGCATCTAATCATCATGAAGTAATTTTGTTAGAAGCAAATGATAGATGTGGTAAAAAGCTTTTACTAACGGGAAATGGAAAATGTAATTATTGGAATAGTGAAATTAAGATAGATCATTATCAAACGGATAGTATAGAAAATTTAAGTAATATTATCAGTAATGCTAATCAAGAAGAAGTATTTTCTTTTTTAGGAAGTATGGGAATTTATCCTAAGATCAAAAATGGTTATTATTATCCGTATTCTAATCAAGCTACTAGTGTTAGGACATTACTTTTAAATGAAATTGAACGAAGAAAAATAAAAGTAATTTATACTTTTAAAGTAGAAAGTATTTTGAAAAGAGATAATGGTTTTGTTGTGAAATCAGAAAATACTGAAATTATTTGTGATAAAGTAATTTTAGCCGCTGGATCTAAAGCATGCCCCAAAACAGGTAGTGATGGTTCTAGTTATGATTTAGCTTCATCTTTAGGTCATCACATTCATTCCATAACCCCATCTTTAACACCGTTAAAAGGGAGTGAATCTTATTTTAAAGAATGGAATGGAGTAAGATGTGATAGTAGGATTTCTCTTTTGGTAGACAACAAGAAAGTTTTAGAAGAAGAGGGAGAAATTCAATTAACAGATTATGGTATTAGTGGAATTTGTACATTTAATATTAGTGGTCTTGCTACTAAGAATTTAGAACAGAAGAAGAAAGTAATGGTTAGGATTAACTTTCTACCATTTCTATCTAATTCTTTTTATAATTGGTTTAATGAAAGAAATCAAAATATTCCAAACCATACCATCGAAGAATTATTAGAAAGTATACTTCCTTATAAATTAATGTTCGTGTTATTAAAAAAGGCTAATGTTAATCGTGAGGAAAAGTGGAACAATTTAGCAGAAGATGAGAAAAGAAATTTAGCTAATATCATAGAAAATTTTGAATTAGAAATTACAGGATATCAATCCTTTGATAGAGCGCAAGTAGTAACTGGTGGAGTTGCATTAGCAGAAATTGATCCTAATACCATGGAATCTCTTGTTATGCCGAATTTATATCTAGTAGGAGAACTGCTAGATGTTGATGGTAAATGTGGTGGATTTAATTTAACTTTTGCTTTTATTAGTGGTTATCTAGCAGGTAAAGGAGTTTAATATGTTAAGAGTAAGACAAATTAAAGTAGAAGTAACTACTAATCATGAAGAAAATATCAAGAAAGCAATTGCCAAGAAGTTAAGAATTGATGAAAAAGAAATTAATAATTTTTC
>JAQXIG010000161.1 GCA_029007685.1 bacterium
ATTCATGATTTACCTCCATAAATTTATATTGATATTACCTAATCCACAAGTACTAGTATTCGCTCCCGTAGCATCATCATAAATATTTAGTAATAACTGAGTTAAAAATGGAACCAGCAAGATCAAAATACCTACAATGCATCTTTTTATAAATTTAGAAGTAGCCTTATGCAATGCTTCTTTATCATTCGATAATACTGGTACCGCAAAATCGACAGTACCTAGCACAATTAGAATAACTGGAACTGATATTTTCAGTAAGGTAAAAATATTTTTTAAATATGGTAAGATTTCACTTAGCATTCCACAATTAGCAGGTACAGGTACCGCTACTGAATTTTTGTCACTGCTATAACCAGTTTCTTCTTGATATTGCTTAGAAATATATACATTACAACTATATGTCGTACCTCCATTGTAAGTATTCTCGCCTTTACAACAGATCTTAGTTGTACCATTATTCATAGTATCATCCTGTGCAGTAACATAAGAACCTTCTGCTATCCAATCACCATCACCTAAATCACACGGAACATCTTTGATTAATCCTTCTTTTAAATCACGGCCATCAGAAGAATTCGGACTTGTCTCTGTAGGAATATATTTATAAAAATCACAATAATAACCAACAGTAGCTAAAGCACCTCTTTCACAACAAACTTTTTTCGAACTTCCAGTTTCATTTCCTACCTGAGCAGAAGAAAAAGACTTTGTTTCTATATATTCCCATTTCTGGGTATCAACATTTCCGCATGTCGCTGCTGCATTGGCAATTTCATTTGGTCCTAGTACAGTCAGTACAACAAACATGAATATCAATATTATTTTTCTATACGTTCTCATAAAAAAACACTCCCCATGTACTTTAGCATAATAAGCCAATTTAATTATAACATAAAAAAAATAATAGTGAAATAAAAAATTCACCATTATTTTTAATTTCCCGCATTAGACCAACAGTCTGACCAAGTCTGATTATCTGTATTCACATTATCTGGTAATTCAGCACTACCAAATAAATTCATAAGTAAACTCACTAAAAAAGGTATTAAAAATATAGCCACAGCAGCTATTGCTCTTTTGATTAATTTACTGGTAGCTCCCTTAATTTCTTTATCATCACTTGACATTACTGCCTTACCTAAATCAATAGATCCCATCAATATCAATGCAGCTGGAATTATTATTTGAATTAGTTTTAATATTGCTTTTAATAATTTAAAAATTGGCAATACATCCTGACAAGTAACATCTAATATTTGTATTAAATCTAACATGTATACTCCTCCTCATAAGTTAATCATATATTAAAACCATGTATTTAGTCAATAGATTTTACTTTAAATTTACACTTTTTACATATGTCCAGAAGTACGATAAGTACTAATTCCCAGTCTACTAATTAAATCTTGTAGCACCTGTGAATTATTTTGTCTTTCATCTAATGGCGGCAAATTAAAAAATACTTTTGTTTTAGCTTCAAATTCGAACTCATTGATATCGCTAGCTGATAATTGACTTTGAGCTAATACTATCTTTTTTCCTTTTAATTTATTAAAAATTTGACGATCTCTTCTCATTAACTTATTTAGTTTGATCGTAGATGGTTCCACTAAATAAATAACATCAGTACATAAATCCACATTAGCTTCACTATTGAGATCTACCAAAATAACATTAACATTTCGATGTTTTAATAGTTCACCCGCTAAATGATCATGAGTTGTATTCTGTAACTCTTTATCGTTGATATAACCAAAATCTCTCCTATCTACTTCAATGGCTACTACTGATTTTCCAAGAGATGTTAATTCGTTTTTCAACATATAGGTTAACATCGTAGCTCCTGCATGTTCTGTTAAGTTTTTGATTCCTAAGACAAAAGCACTGCCATTTACAATATTATTGATAATAGTAGTTCCATCTCCTACCGCAGACTGAGGAGACATCGGTGCAACAGGAGCTGCTGGCATAGCTGCTCCTGTTCCTCCTCCTTCATCAATTTGGTGCAAATGAGCAACATCTCTATATGTATTAGGATTATCTAATAAGTAGTTAATTCCGTCTAAATTAGTAGTAAAATTATAGATGCCCATAGAGATCAATCTAGATAAAAATTGCGGAGCTAGACACTCAGGAGTATCTGGCAATAACACTATGATTTTCTCTACATCTAATGACATCGATAACTTCTGCAAATTTCTAATATCACGATAATTTTTCAACGCTGTTAAATCTAGTATCATTCTGCCGAAGAAAAAATTACTAAATATCTCGACTAATTCATCAGCATCATACAATCCATTAATTGATTTGATTATCTCTATGTTTAGATTTGCCAATTCAGCCTGTCTTTCGTTTGAGATAATTACATTCATCTTATCACCCTTTTTATTTCTTTTATCCTTTCATCATGTTGTATTTGGACATACTTCAGAATTATTTCCAGAAGAATAAATTATTTCTGTTTCACCCTCTACACGAAAAATATTTCCTGTTACAGGCAACAAATTATTGATCATCGGTATATCAATATTCACAAAAGTAGCTACACTGTAGTAAGTACCTTTGTATTTACTATTTGGATGAGCATTTCCAGTTTGATCCACCTTCTCACATTTGTAACAAAAGCTACCAAAGTCATTCCTTTCTACTTGATATCCATTGGCTGTACACCACTGCAAAAATCCTTCATTCACTCTATAATTGGTTTGATTCATATATGTTTGTATTCTACTTCGAGCATCTACGGTCAATCCCTCATATTTTTCGATAATGCTCAAAATTTCATTTTTAACTCGAAATGCTTTTGTATAGTTTACTGAAAAAGCTAAGTAGCAGTTAACAATTAATAAAAAAAGTGCTATTACCATCAAAGACATACTTCCACCTACAGCTTCTCTCATACCATCACCACTTTTCTATTTTTTTACACTATTGACAAGATCCGTTAACCCAAGTTTGACCTTGAGGACAACGATTTTGATCAGAAGCTGTATTCCAAGTTTCTTCTATAGTATCTTGAATAGTCGGCCACAAGAACCATAAAATTCCTAAAATTGCCCCAACTGCTATAATAGTAATTAAAGTCATATTTAATTCACCAGTCGCTTCTTTCATTGTATACCTCCTCCTTTATGTTAATATATTTTTATTGTACCATATTTTTTTTTTGTTACAATTCCTTTTTAATAATTTGTCAATTTTTTACATTATTATACTAAATATTTTATATATTGCTAAACATATAAATCATTGAGAATAAAATTAATATCATTACACCAACTCCTGTTGCTACTAACATAGTCATAGTTTGGCTTTCCATATAATGAAGTCTTTCTTTATATTTAGTTTCTCTAGCTTTAGCCTGTAGATTTGACACTGTCCTTGAAAACATTAATAATCTTTCTTGTTTTCTCTCTTGTGATCCTAAACCTAAGCGATATAACAATCTCATCATTCTCATAGAATCTCTTACTGGATATTCATTAGCAAAGTCCATATATGGTTGAATACTAAAATCTCCAGCATCAATTTTAGCAATCAAATCACGAAGTCCAGGTTTAAAAATAGCAGGTGCTTCCTCAATCGATTTGGAAATTGCCACTGGTACCGTGTAGTGCTGAACTAATATTTCTAATGATTTTAGATAGTATGGTAACATTACATCAATATCATGTAAATGTCTTTTATAAAACTTTTTGAGAGAAGTGTAATTAGCTTTAAACACAAAATAACCAATTACAATTGCAAATATAATGTTTAATATATTAAATTCTCCCAAAAAAATGAATAAAAAAACCACAATAGCTATAAAACCCATCTTCAATCTTTGATTAAACAATTCATTAGGATTTACTTGATCTCCATACTTGGCAGCCACTAAAAAATCATAGTCATCTTCTTTTAACAATGTAAAAGCGGCCTCGTTATCAGTAAAGAATTTTTTTGCATCAATTGTATTATTATAAAGTAAAACACCTAAAATAATCACACCACAAATAATTACTTCCATTATTCTGCACCTACATTCTCGTTATAATATTTTTCTCCTTTTAGAATAAAATAACTATTCACTATTAAAACAGCATGAAGAATAAAAAACATAATAATATTATCTAAGATTGCAATATAAGTTTCTTTTCCTAATAAATATTGAATCAACATAACCATTAAATATAACAATACTCCAAATTTCAGGAAACTTTTATGAAAAGATGCTCTATCCATACGATCACGATATACACCCTCTACTAACATATCAATATCCAATTGCATATTCTCTAAGGATTCTCCAGCATCACGAGCACCCTCTTTGGTTATTTGTAAGAATAATTGATGCATATTTTTTACTATATAAT
>JAQXIG010000162.1 GCA_029007685.1 bacterium
GTGGTTCTACCAGGTTTAAAGATGAATTTTTAAAGGTGCAAAAAGATTTAAAACTAAAAGGAAATATAGTTATTTCTGTAGGATTATTTGGATTCTGAGATATGGGAAAATATGGATGAAGGGACTTTAACTAAAACAAAGGAAATGCTAGATGATATGCATAAAAGAAAAATAGATATGTCTGATGAGATTTTTGTTATAAATGTTAATGGATACATAGGAGAAAGTACTAAATCGGAAATTGAATATGCGAAATCTCTTGGTAAGAGGGTAAATTATTTGGAAAATAAATAATTTATAGTAATAAAGAAGGTGAAAACAATGAATAATAGTAATGAAAAGTTAACTAAAGTCGGAATTAACTGGTACCCTGGTCATATGGCTAAGACTAGACGTGAAATAAAAGAAAAAATTGATTTAATTGATATTGTGTTCGAAGTGGTTGATGCTAGAATGCCAATTAGTTCTAAAATAGTAGATATTGATACAATTATAAGAGAAAAACCTCATATTTTAATTATGACTAAATATGATATATGTGATGAAATAGAAACTAATAAGATAATTGAACATTATAAAAATAGAGGATATGATGTTATTAATGTTGATTTAATGAATGGCAAAAATGTAAATAAAATAATTGAAAAGAGTCAAGAATTACTAAAAGAAATGAATGCTAAGAGAAAGGAAAAAGGATTAAAACCGCGCTCAATCAGAGCCTTAATAGTGGGAAGCCCTAATGTAGGAAAAAGCACTTTAATTAATCGTTTAGTTGGAAAAAAAGTAGCGAGTATTGGAAATAGACCTGGTGTTACTAAAAATTTAGGATGGATTAGAATTCATAAAGATATTGATTTATTAGATTCACCTGGTATTTTATGGCCAAAATTAGAAAATCAATATCAGGCCTCAATCTTAGCTAGTCTTTCTTCGATCAAAGAAGAAATCTTAGATCAACAACAAATAGCTTTATTTATATTAGAAATTATGAATAAGTTATATCCAAATAAATTAAAAGAACGTTATGGTATTGAAAATATTAACCTTAATGATATTGAACCCACTTTAGAATTAATAGCTAAAAAAAGAGGGGCTTTAATGAGGGGTGGAGTTTTTGATTATGATAAAGTATATTCAATAATCATAAGAGATTTAAAAGATGGTAATTTTGGTAAAGTTACTTTAGATCGATTAGATGAACAGGTGTAATATGGAGAAGGTGGATTTATATCAATATGAAAAAGAGTTATGGAGTAATAATGTAAAATATGTGGCTGGAGTTGATGAAGTTGGAAGAGGTCCATTAATAGGTCCAGTAGTTACAGCTTGTGTTATTCTATCGCCTGATTTTAAACTTGAGGGCTTAAATGATTCCAAAAAATTATCTGAGAAAAAAAGAGAATTATTTTATGATTATATAATGAAGCATGCCCTATCAGTAAGTGTTGGGATAGTTGATGAAAAAATTATAGATGAAGTTAATATCTATGAAGCGACGAAACTTGCTATGTATCAGGCTATTAATAATAGTAAAATTAAACCTGAACATGTTTTAATTGATGCAATGAAATTAGATGAATTAGAAATTGCGTCTACTTCAATTATTAAAGGTGATGCTAAGAGTATCTCAATAGCTGCAGCTAGTGTTATTGCGAAAGTAACTCGAGATAAGATGATGCTTGAACTTGACAATAAATATCCAATGTATGGCTTTAAATCACATAAGGGATACCCAACTAAAAAACATGTCGAAGCAATAAGGAAATATGGGCTTATTGAAGGGTATCGAAAAACCTATCGTCCAGTAAAAGAATACTTAAATACGGTATCTGAATAACCTAATAAAGTACTTTTTTTTATTTTGGATAAATACTTGTAAAAGCACAGAAACTAATATATAATCAAAATATAGTAAGGAGAGTAGGATGTATGAAGAATATGAAGAAAAAAAACAGACAAAAAGGTTTTACCTTAATTGAACTGCTAGCGGTATTGATCATTCTATCAATCATTATGGGGATAGCTATCCCTAATGTGATTTCCACTCTAGACCGTAGCAAAAAAGATACATATATCAGTGATGCTAAAAAGTTTTTAACACTAGCTAAAACTAAATTAGCTACAGATATTACGAAACCATACGGAAAAGAAGCTGTAAAAATAACCTTATCGTGTGTAGATAATCAAGATTTAACCAAAGACCCAGAAGGTAATAACTATGATGAAGATAATTCTTTTGTGATTGTGACCAAAACGGAAACTGGTGAGTTGACTTATCATGTTAATTTAGTAGCAATAGATTCTGAAGGTAAGCCTACTAGAGGAATTAGATTGAAGAAAAAATCAGAATTAGATGGAGATAACCGTTTGCAATATGTGGAGAAAAATATTACAATTCCGAGTGATGATGAGATTATGAAAGTTATTGGAGCTAACAGTATTGTTTCTTGTAAACCCTAACGAACAATCTAAATATAATAGATTGACACTTTAAAATAAAATATGCTAAGATGAATGCAATAGAATAGGAGGAGAAAGATGAAAAAATTAAATAAAAAAGGATTTACCTTAATTGAATTATTGGCCGTAATTGTAATTTTAGCAGTAGTATTAGGAATTGCTATTCCTGCCGTTTCTAAATACATTACTCAGTCAAGAAAAAATGGCTATGTAGACAACTTATTACAATTTATAGATGCTGCTAGAAAAGGTGCGACTCTTGGTGATGAATTTGAGTTGCCTGTAGATGAGGGCAGTAAGACGGTTATTACCTTTGAACAGCTTGAAAGCTCATTAGAAAAAGGTGGTAAAACGAGTCCTTATGGCAATCCGTGGAATTTGAATAATTCATTTGTTGTTATTCAGAATACAGGGTCAAGTGATTTGCCTAAATATACTTATTATGTAACTGCTACAGATGGTAAATATGCAACTGGTACGAGTGGAGAAAGTAAAGCAGAAATTATTGCTGAAAATGATTTGAAGGCAAGCCATGTTGTTAGAATGGATGGGGGCGGGTTAGACCCAAAAAATTTTGAAATGCCTGATTGATATAGGAGGAACAAAATAGAATCAGTTAAGTAAAACCTATTTTTAGGTTTTTTCTTTTTGGGATTTCTATTTTATTCAATTTATGCTATGATGAAATAGAGGGATGTGGAAGCATGAATCAAAAAGGTTTTACATTAGTAGAATTACTAGGTGTTATTGTAATATTAGGGATTGTTTTAAATATTGCGATACCAGCGATCTCAAACTATATCGAAAAATCTAGAAGAGAAGCTTTTGTATCCACTCTAAATCAATATGTTGAAGCTGTTCAACGTGGGATAATTGCTGAAGAATATAGTGCTCCTATAAATTCTGATCAGGCAACCATTGTATCATTAAATGCGATTTCTTTAGATAAAGGAAAGTTTGAATCATCATACCAAAGTGCCTGGATAAAAAGCAAAAGTTATGTGATAGTGATTAATGTTGGTACGAGTGATAACATAAATTACGAATATTATGTTGCTGCCCAAGATGAAAAAGACCATGCAGTTGCTTTGATTAAATCGGAAAATATCAATCGCGGTAAAGTAATTAGCAATGCCAAAAATAAAATGGAAGTAACGATTCAAGCTCTATGTGGAAACGAAACTGGAAAACAACAAACACTTTCCACTATTAAAGGATTAGAAGAAAAACAACCCACCAACGAACAAAATCAAAAAATAGATTGGCAGGCAGTTATTTATAGTGGTAAAAACTGTGCCTCATAAGGAAGTGATCAATTATGCTAATAGGATCTCATGTATCCTTTGATAAAGAAGAACAACTTGTAAAAAGTGTTAAAGAAGCCATTTCGTATGGATCTACTACTTTCATGTTTTATACTGGAGCACCACAAAACACCAATCGTTCAAAAATAAAAGATGAAAAAACTAAGGAAGCGATTCGGTTAATGCAAGATAACAATATCGACATAGATAAAGTTATTGTTCATGCACCCTATATTATTAATCTCGCTAACCTAGCAAATCTAGATTTCGGAGTTCGTTTTCTAAAAGAAGAATTAGAACGAAGTGAACAATTAGGAATCAAATATATAGTGCTGCACCCTGGAAGTCATGTAGGAGTAGGAATCGAAGAAGGGATAAAAAATATCATCCTAGGCCTAAACACAACTTTAAAGAACTACCAAGGAGACATTAAAATTTTATTAGAAACCATGGCCGGGAAAGGAACGGAAATTGGAAGCAAATTAGAAGAATTAAAACAAATTATCGATGGAGTAGACCAAAAAGAAAAGATCGGAGTTTGCTTAGATACTTGCCATTTAAATGATAGTGGTTATGATGTTGATGATATTGACAATCTATTAATAGAAGTTGACAACATAATCGGATTAGATAAAGTTTATTGTATTCATTTAAATGATAGTAAAAACGATAAAAGCAGCCATAAAGATCGTCATGAAAACTTTGGTTTTGGTAGAATTGGATTTGATACATTAATCAAATATGTATATCACCCCAAACTAGAGCACATACCTAAAATTTTAGAGACCCCATATATCGATAAAACCTATCCTCCTTATCGCTACGAAATAAAAATGATTCAAGGAAAAAAATTTCTCTCTGATTTAATCGAAAAAATAAGAAAAAAGGAGGAAATTTAAAAACATTTAACGAAAATAAAAAAGAGATATGAATATTTGTATTTTCATCTCTCTTTTTTACATGAAAAACATCACAATCCCAAACGGTAACAAGCTAGCTAGATACTTATGATCCTAAATAACATTTATATTTTTGAAAAAGTTCCATAATAATATCATAAGTAGCTGGTTCCACTTCTAATTTGATTTCTTCTAAAGAATGAAAATCACCTTCTACAATCTCTTTACCTTTATACTTGATATACCGAAATATCGTTTCTATATCTTTTTGACAGATTGAATATCGATTTTTTTGAATAAAATATTCTACATCCTCTAGTTTCAAATTTTGAATATAACTGATAATAAAAGTTTTCATCTAATCACCCTGTAAAATATATGTAAGTTTTTTAAAAAAAATCACAAACTAATAACGGTGAGAAAAATGGAAAAGCAACAAAAAATAATAAAAGGAAGAATTAAAATCATAGAAAAAATAATTGGCAGTCTTTTTTTTGTTTTAATTCTTGCCTTAATCAACACTATATGCTTCCAAAAAGAGAAATTTGAAAAAAAACTAGTAGAACTGACTGCAGTGATAATCGAAGGTGAAAGTGCACCACGCGGTCGTATCTATGACCGTAATTATAATTTATTAGTAGATAATGAATCGGTTCCAATTATTTATTATCAAAAAGAGAAAAATACAACTATAAAAGAAGAAATTGCTTTAGCTTATCAGGTGCTAGAGCATTTAGAAATCGACGCCTCTAAGTTAACAGAAAGAAATCTAAAAGAATTTTGGTTAGCAAATCATTCGACAGAAGCCCAAAATAAAATTACCAAAGAAGAATACGAAAAAAGAAAACGACGTATTTTAAATGATTCTGACCTCGAAAATTTAAAAATATCTCGAATTACCAAAGAAGAATTAGCCGAATATGATGAACAAGATCGAAAAGCAGCCTACATTTATTATTTGATGAATAAAGGATATTCATACGAACAAAAAATAATAAAAGAGGATAATGTGAGTGATATCGAATTTTTGCATTTTTCAGAAAATAATCAGACATTAAAAGGATTTAATACTAAAATTACTTGGAAACGAAAATATCTATATGGTGATACCATTAAAAGTATTCTAGGAAGTGTTGGTAGTATTCCTAAAGAGCAAAAAGATGAATATTTAAAAAAAGGATATGAACTAACAGATCAAGTAGGAATCAGTAATATTGAAAAACAATATGAAGATATTTTAAAAGGAACCAAAGCTCAATACTTAAAAAAAAGCAATAATAGTTTAGAAAAAATAAGCGAAGCCAAACGAGGAAATGATCTCGTATTAACGATCGATATTACTCTCCAACAAGAGGTTGAAAGAATTATTGACGAACGATTAATTAAAGCAAAAAGTGAAGCCAATACAAAATATTTAAACAAAACATATGTAGTAATTCAACAACCAAATACCGGAGAAGTCTTAGCCATGTCTGGTCGAAAAATTATAAAAATAGAAGATCAATACCAAGGGATCGATATAACACCCTATGCTTTAACCGATCCGATGACGCCAGGATCAGTAGTAAAAGGAGCTTCGATATTAGTAGGGTATGCTAATAATGTCCTACAAATAGGAGAAGTGATGAGTGATGAATGCATTAAATTAAAAAATATTCCTGCCAAATGTTCCTCTCGCTATCTCGGACGAATCAATGACATTACTGCTTTAGCAGAATCTTCTAATGTTTATCAATTTCGAATTGCAATGCGTGTAGCCAAAGCAGAGTATAGTTACAATGCCAGTATTACCATAGATGACGAAGCTTTTGATATTTATCGCAATATGTTCGCATCTTTTGGATTAGGGGTGAAGACCCAAATTGATTTACCAGTAGAAAGTCTGGGTTACATCGGAAAAAAACAAACTCCAGACTTACTATTAAATTTTTCGATTGGTCAATATGACACCTATACTCCTATTCAATTATCACAATATATCACTACCATTGCATCAAATGGAAAAAGGATTCAACCACATTTATTAAAAGCTGTATATGAATCAACCAGAAATGATCGCTTAGGGAAATTAGCCTATGAAATAGAGCCTATTATTTTAAGTACTGTTGAGGTGGACCAAGAATACTTAAAAAGAATGCAAGAAGGCTTAAGGGCTGTCATGACCGTCGGGCTAGGGAAAAACGTTATGGGAAAATCGCCTAATCCCGCAGGAAAAACCGGAACTAGTGAAAGCTTTTTAGATACCGATGGTGACGGAGTGATTGATACAGAAACCGTAAGTAATGCCTTTGTAGGATACGCACCTTACGAAGCACCAGTCATGAGTATCACTGTAACTTCACCAGATGTAAGTTACTTAGCTACTAACACGAATTATCATAGTTATGTAAATCGTTTAATCGCCCGATATATTTCAAATCGTTATTTCGAATTATATCCAAACGGAAACGAAACAACTTGAAACCGAAAAAGATAAAAAAGTTTTTGAAACCGAAAAAGATAAAAAAGTTTTTGCTTTTTCTATATTTTCTGATATAATACATATAGAAAACAAGGAGGGAAATTATGGCAAAAGTTGGAAATAGACAATATAGAACTCTAGTGTGTACAGAATGTAATAATGAAAATTATAGAGTTAGCAAAAATGTAAAAAATACAACTGATAGACTGGAATTAAGTAAATATTGTTCTAAATGTCAAAAACATACAGTGCATAAAGAAAAAAAATAAAATAGATAAAAGAAAACCTAATATAAAAAAACCATTAGGAAGGAGAACTTCTTATGTTCAATACAAATGATTTAAAAACGGGAATGACAATTCAAATGGATGGAAACATCTTTACGGTATTAGAAACAGGACATGTAAAACCTGGTAAAGGAGCAGCATTTGTAACTGCGAAATTAAAAAATTTAAGGACAGGATCAATCATAGAAGAAAGATTTAATGCGGGAACGAAGGTAGAAGCAGCACGTATTGAGAAACGTGACATGCAATATCTCTATGAAATGAATGATATCTATTATTTTATGAATATGGAAACATATGATCAAATCGAATTAAATGTTTCTTCACTAGGCGATGATGCTAAGTTCCTAAAGGAAAATTTGATCGTAAGTATTACTTCTTACGAAGGAGAAGTGATTGGAATATCTTTACCAGATAAAATTGAATACCAAGTAACACACTCTGAGCCAGCCGTAAAAGGAAATACAAGTAGTGGAGCTATGAAAGATGCTACTTTAGAAAATGGAATGACCATCAAAGTACCATTATTTATCGAAGAGGGCGAAACTATTTTAGTTACTACCAAAGATGGTAAATATGCATCACGTGCTTAATTGTTAATTAAAAAATAAAGGACTAATAGATTGATTGATATAAATCAAGTATGAGTCTTTTTATATTTCGTGAAAAATTAGATGCAATAAAAAGGAAATATGATATAATAAATAAGTACAAGAAAATGTAAATTGTACCAAATATACTAGGAGGATTAAAATGAAATTTTATAAATGTCCCGTATGTGGAAATATAATCACAGTAATAGAAGGAGATATCGATCGCATAAAATGTTGCGAAGCAGAGATGGAAGAATTAAAGGCAAATATTACCGAAGCGGTTACAGAAAAGCATATCCCTGTTTATGAAATCAAAGAAGATGAGATCACTGTTAAAATAGGAGAAGTAGAACATCCTATGACAGAAGA
>JAQXIG010000163.1 GCA_029007685.1 bacterium
AAAACAAAAGTATTTTTTAATTTGCCGCCATTAGATGAAAGACAAAATAATTCACAGGTGCTACAAGATTTAATTAGTAGACTGGGAATTAGTACTTATCGTACTTCTGAATATATGTAAAAAGTGTAAATTAAAAGTAAAATCTATTGACTAAATACATGGTTTTAATATATGATTAACTCATGAGGAGGAGTATACATGTTAGATTTAATACAAATATTAGAATGTCCAGAGGATTTGATACCGATTTTTAAATTTATTAAATTTGGAATATATCCAATTATTCAAATAGGGATTCCTATTTTATTGATTTTATTTGGGTGTATTGATTTAGGTAAAGCTGTAATGTCAAGTGACGATAAAGAAATTAAAGGAGCTACTAGCAAATTGCTTAAACGAGCAGTAGCTGCTGTTGCTGTATTTTTTGTGGCTACTATTGTATCATTATTAATGAATATGCTAAGTACTTCTGGGGCTGATGAGAATAAAAATATAACTAATACTACAAGATGGCAAGATTGTTGGACAAATCTTACTGATTAAAAAATAAAAAAAGATAATAAAATGTATTTATTATCTTTTTTTTGTGATATAATTATTATGGTTTATTTTATCTAAAAGCAAGGGGTGCTTATAATGGAAAAATATAAAAGATGTCTGATATTTTCTATCATTGTATTGATAGCTTCGATGGGATTGTCTAATAATATGGTGAATGCTTTAAGCGAACATACTAATGGTCCTGAGTGTGCGTTTCGTGGTGATTCAAAACAATGGGAGTATATGAAAACTGTTGATAATGCTAATCGATCTAAAACTAGTATTATTGGATCAAATCAACAAATTGTTTGTTGTGAACTCGGTGCTTCGATGACAAAGAGATATATGTGTGATTATTATAAATTTATCCCTACAGATGATAATCCTACAAATCCGAATACAGGAAATATAAAAGATGAAATTGATAATAGTATAGACTGTGATTTAAGTAGTGGAGAGTGGAATGAAGATGGCCAAAATTATACATCTTATTTTGACGAAAGTGGTGAAAGCGATGTAGAGAAAGTATGTTGTAGGCAGATAACTGGAGGACCTACGACCGGAACTACATATAGTTGTAATCGTTTTTTTTCTAAACAATATGTGGAAGATTATCCAGAAGTGAAAAATCCAGAAAATTGGACCGGTTTGAATGGGGAAAATATCAAGGCTACTTGTGAAGGTATTATTGGTAGTGATTTGTTAGAAATTATTGATGAAATCTTTACTTATATTAAAATTGCTGCACCTATTTTATTAATTGTTCTCGGTTGCGCTGATTTTGGACAAGCAGTTATATCAGATGATAAAGATGCCTTGAAAAAAGCTGCTAGTAAATTTGTAAAAAGAGCCGTAATTTGTGTGGCTATATTCTTTATACCATCTATTGTTAATTATTTATTAGGATTTATTGAAAATATGACAACAGATCCGACTTGTGGTATCAAATAGGAGGTGAAAATATGAACTTTCCAGTATACATAATGGCTACCAGAAATCTTGGTATGAATTTAATAAGAGGGATTTTTGTGACATTGGATATTATGGTGTTTCAAGTGTTCCAATGGGTAACTCAGGCAGTATTTGATTTGACTACTCTAGAAATTGTTAAAGAGGAGGCTTATCAAGCTTTTCAAGAACGTATTTATGTTATTTTGGGTATCTTTATGTTGTTTAAAATAGCAATATCTTTACTTAATTATTTGGTATCTCCTGATAAGATTAGTGATAAGGAACAGGGGATGGGGAAATTGTTTATGAGAGTAATCATTTCTCTTTGTATGTTAGTAGCTGCACCTTCTTTTTTTAACTTTTTAAGTAGAGTACAGGGACCATTGTTAAATGCGGTACCTAGAATTATATTAGGAACTGCAACTAGCGTTGAGAGCACTACCAATTCAATGGGGACAATGGCTAGTGATATCGCTTGGACTACTTATGGCGTGGTTTTAGATCAAGAAAATTTAGACGGATCAGACTTAATCCAAGGGTGGGACGATTTACCTGCCAAAATTAATGATCCTGGTGAGGATAACAGTGTCTATAAATATACATATAGGCCAGTTCTGGGAATCTTAATAGGGGCTGTAATGTCATTTTTAATGCTTGCTATCTGTCTTGATATTGCGATTAGAGTCTTTAAATTAGCAATTTTAAGAATGATAGCTCCTATTCCAATTTTAAGTTATATTGATCCTAAATCTAGTAAAGATGGGATGTTTCAAAATTATATGAAAACACTGATGTCAACTTGGTTAGATGTCTTTATCAAGATAGGAGTATTATTTTTTGTAATAAGTATGATAGAAATAGTAATTCTAGAAGGGAATGCAAGCTTGCCTATTAATAATTTGCCTGGTATCCGTGGATTAGTAGCTTCGATTTTTATTATCATAGGATTATTGTTTTTTGCTAGGCAATTTCCTCAATTTGTGTCCTCTGCCTTAGGAATTAAAAATAGCAAAGGTTTAGGAATTGGTTTGGGTGGAGCATTAGCCGCTGGAGGAGCTCTAGTAGGAGGAGCAGGATTGGCAGGAATGATTAAAGCATCTGGAGATTATATGAATGATGCTGCCGATTCTGCCGCACAAGGAAAGGCCGCTGGACCTACATGGGGTAGAGGTAGGGATGTTGCTGCTCAATTAAGAACTGGTGACTCTAATGCAAAAGCTAGAAATTTAGGTCAAACTATTAATGATCAATTGATGAGAGCCAATGCTGCAATGCATGGAATTACAGAAAGTTCATTAGATAGTGCCAAACAATCTATGTATAATGCTAAAGATCGTGCCGCAGATGCAAATGCGATGAGAGAAAGATTTATGCAAAACGGAAGATTATCAGAGGAAGACAAACGCAGATTATCTTCTTGGGGAGTTAGTAACGAAGATATTAAAAAATGGAATCAAACTTCTATGGATAAATTTGTTAATA
>JAQXIG010000164.1 GCA_029007685.1 bacterium
CTCTTTGGCCATTCTCAACATTAGGTTGGCCAGACTTAACAGAAGATTTAGAAAGATATTATCCAAATAACTGTCTAGTAACAGGGTATGATATTATTCCATTCTGGGTAAATCGTATGACTTTTCAGGGACTTCATTTTACGGCCAAAAGGCCATTTAAAGATTGTTTAATTCATGGGTTAATTCGTGATAAAGAAGGTAGAAAAATGTCTAAATCTTTAGGAAATGGTGTTGACCCTATGGATGTGATTGATGAATATGGGGCAGATTCTCTACGTTTCTTCTTAACGACAAATTCAGCGCCTGGAATGGATTTAAGATATGATGAAGAAAAAGTAAAATCAACTTGGAACTTTATCAATAAATTATGGAATGCTTCTCGCTATGTATTCATGAATATGGAAGACTTTAGAAGAGAAAACTACACATTAGAAAACTTATCTTTAACGGATAAATGGATTTTAGAAAAGCTAAATAAATTAGTAGCCAGTGTTAGAATAAGTATGGAAAAATATGAATATCATAATGTTGGAAATGAACTATATAACTTTATTTGGGAAGATTTTTGTGACTGGTATATTGAACTTTCGAAAGCCAATATGAATGATACTACCAAGAGTGTATTATTAAAAGTATTAACATCTATTTTAAAAATGTTACATCCATTTATGCCTTATGTTACGGAAGAAATTTATCAAATGTTACCAATCAAAGAAGAAAAATCGATTATGATTAGTTCTTATCCAAAAGTAGAAGATATCGATTATAGTATGGAAAAAGATACTATTGATAAAGTATTAGAAGATATTGTTTCGATTCGTAATTTAAAACAATCTAATCATATTACGAAAGAGGCTATGATAAAAGTAGAAGTAGCAGAAAGTCTAAAAGATACTTATTACTCTCAACTTAAAATAAAAGAAGAAAATCTACTAACAGAAATACCTAGTGATATGTTAAATATAAATTATAAATCAAAGAATATCGATATTACCTATTACTATGAAGGTAACAAAGAAGATGATACTAAGAGGCAAGAAGAAATTGCCAAGTTAAAAGCATCCATCGCAAGACGTGAAGGATTATTGTCTAATGAAAATTACGTAAATAAAGCTCCTGCTAATATTGTAGAAATGGATCGCAAAAAACTAGAAGAGGAAAAAGAAAAATTAACTTTACTCGAAAAATAAAAACAAGCAAGTTTTCATCTGAAGTGATTACTTGCTGTTTTTGTTTGTCCTTCACCTAATTGAAACATCGATTTCGATGACTTTTTTCTAAAAAAGAATGAACAACTCTTTTTTTCTTTTTCTCTTCATGATAAAATGAAAAAAGTAAAGGATCGTGATCATATGGCGAAATATTTAAAAGAAAGTGGAATGTTTTTACTATTTTGGTTGTGCTTTATGGTAGTGTTAACGAGTGTTTTATTTTTTGTAAATATTACTATTACATTCTTTCATCTTCCAATTTCTTTTATCATTAGTAGTATTATCTATTACTTACTAACTAAGAAAAAAAATACGATCCAAGAGTTTGGTCAAATGATCATATTATCAGTACTGGTCATTATTGTTAGTACTTTCATCTCGACTTTTATGTTTGATCGTTCTAGTGATGGAAATACATATCATAAAGATGCCGTTGGAGTGCTAAAAGAGGGTTTTAATCCTGTTTATGAATCTAGTGTTGAGCTTATTTCCAAAAGGACAGATGATAGTAAATTATTAACTCAGTATAGCATTTGGATCGATCACTATGCCAAAGCTAATTGGATTATCGGGGCAAATTTCTATGCCTTCACTCAAAATGTAGAGTCTGGAAAAGCGATGAATTTCATCGTGATTTATATTGTATTTTGTTTTGTGGTGACTACTCTTTTCAAAGTGTTAGATATGAAAAAGTCACTTCTCATCGCCGTGATTACGGTGTTCAATCCCGTTGTTGTATCTCAAATGTTTACTTACTATAATGATCAATTAGTATGCTTATTTTTGTTTCTAACTATTTTATTTCTAATCAAACTGGATAAGAACATAGAAGAGAAAGGAGCCTGGGTTGGTTATCTATTCACTTTTATTTTGTTAGCTAATATGAAGTTTAATGGCTTAGGATATTTACTCGTGTTTAGTTTTCTATTTGTATGCCGATATTTATACAAATCCTATAAAGTCAACCAATTTTTTGTAGTTTTCAAAAAATTGTGTTTCCTATTTATTCCTTTATTTATCATGAGTTTTGCCATAGTTGGTTATCCAACTTATGTAAAAAATACTATCGATCATCAAAATCCTTTTTTTCCACTTTATGATGATAATGGAGAAGATATTATCACTGCTCAGCAACCTAAGAGATTCTTAAAAATGAATAATTTAGAAAAACTTTTTTATGCCACATTCTCTAAAGCTAATAATTTAAGAGAACATGATAAAACGCAAATTAAAATTCCCTTTACTGTCTATAAAGAAGAATTAACACCATCTATGTCAAATGATTTACGAATTAGTGGTTGGGGGGTATTTTTTAGTGGGCTATTACTTTGTAGTTTCCTAATTTTAATAAAATATTATCAAAGCTATCAAAAAGAGAGTTGGATTTTGTATACTTTAGGCATTACCGTCTTATTATTACTAATCATGAGTGAATCTTGGTGGGCTCGATATACACCGCATTTCTATTTGTTTATCATTTTATCATTATATGTCCTATTGAAATATGGTAAGACAAAAAAAATTCATCTACTATATATTGTTTTGATTTTAGCAAACACCTTACTACCTTTAGTTGGGAACTGTTATTACACTCTAAAAAATAGTCTACAAATTCACAGAGATTTAACCAGTTTGTCTAGTCAAGAAATTATCGTTAACGAAAAAGGAATGAATGGAGTTATTTACAACTTAAAAGACTATGACATTCGATATAATATTGACGCAACGATCCAAGGTCAAGAATTATACTATCACTATTTAGAATATCAAGGGAGAAACCAATGAAAAAAGAATATATCATCCTTTTATTTTTACTATTAGGCCCTCTGCTAGATGTAGCTAGTTTTTTGGGATTACCATTTAGTATTTTATTCAGAGGATTCTATCTAGCAGGAATTATTCTATATCTAATCGTAAAAAAACAAGAACTAAAATTTTTGATTCCATTACTTATCTTTGGGATTATTCTCTTTCTATATCAATTCTTATATTTAAAATTTAGTTTTATGTCGATCGCATCAGCTGTTTTAAAATTTTTATACTTGCCAATTTCTATTTTATACTTTAAACATTACGTCTTTCCAATCAGAAAAGAAAAAGTATTCACTACTATCTTCCTAACTTACATCAGTATTTTCTTACTATCTTACTTGTTCAATATTGGGGCAGATGCTTACTTAGAAAGTGATGGAAAAAGTGGATTTAAAGGTTTGTTTTCCTCTATTAATGAGTTTAGTGCGATATTGGTTTGTTTGCTGCCAATCATAACCTTTTACTGGAAGCAAAAAAAGAAATGGTTTTTATCTATTTTCTTGATCGTTCTCTCTTTAGGGTGTAGTCTCCTAATTGGAACTAAAATCTTAATGGGAGGGATTGTGTTCACAATAGCTTACTTGTTATGGCAAGAGAGAGAGTATCTCTTTTTTAAGCGGACCAAGAAGCAAAAATTGATCATTGTTTTGACCATAGGTTTCATCATGGTAATTGGCAGTTTTCTATTTACCAAAACTCGAACCTACCAAAATATGAAAATCCAACAAGATTTCTTTCAAGTAGAAAATGTATTATCTTTGGAATTTATGAATCGAGTAGTATATAATGATCGTTTAACTTTCTTACATAATAACTTGGATTATTTCAAAAATCAAATTGGAATTAAAATCATATTAGGAATTGGTCTAGAGGATTATGATATTAAAATGGTAGAAATTGATATTTTTGATATTGCTTTTCGCTACGGAATTTTAGGAATTATTATTTTTTTGAGCAGTATCACCTTATCCATAGACTGGCAAAAGATAAAGAAAGAAGAAAAAGTATCTATCATATTACTTATCATCATTTCTTTAACTTCTGGTCATGTCCTCATCTATCCAGCTTCTTGTATTTATTTTGCTGTTATACTATCTCCAGAAAGAGTAGTAATGAAAGAGAAAACTAGAAAAATAAAAAATAATAATATAATAGAGAATATATGATATAATATTCTCCAGTTGGTGATACAATTTGAAAAAAAAAATTTATATAATAACCTTTATAATACTGGTGATTGATCAAGTTATAAAAAATGTAATACTTCAAACCATTCCATCAGGAAGTATTATTTCTATTATTCCGAACTGCTTTTTTTTCACAAATGTAGAAAACACGGGGGGAGCTTGGAGTATTTTATCGGAGTATACCTTTGTTCTCACTTTGATTAATTTCATTTGTATTATATTTTTAAATCAATATTTAATGAAAAAAGACTATGTTAGCCAAGTAGAAACTATCTATTTTGGTCTCATCATGGGAGGAATGATTGGTAATTTTATTGATCGTGTTCTCTATAGTGGTGTAATTGATTTTATTGGAATAAAATTTGGTGGTTATCAGTTTCCTATTTTTAATATTGCTGATATCGCAATTGTGATAGGAGTAGGATTTGTATTCTTAGAAATGATTAGAGGTGAAATAGATGGGCATAGAGGCAAAAAAAGGTAATATTCGTTTAGATCAATATCTATCAGAAGAATTAGAAATCAGTCGTAGTAAAATTCAAAAATTAATAAAAGAGGAAAAGATTCTAGTAAACGATAAAAAAGTAAATGCTAGTTATTTGATTCAACTAGGAGATCATATCGAAGTCGATGATGATTTGTCTTTTCAAATTCATATTGAAAGTGAAGATATTCCGTTAAATGTTGTTTATGAGGACGAATATTTATTAGTGATCAATAAAGAATCAGGTATGGTTGTACATCCTGCTCCCGGTAACTATTATGGGACGATGGTAAATGCTTTATTATATCGGTTTGAATTCAGCAGTAAAGATCGCATTCGTCCAGGAATTGTTCATCGTATTGATAAAGATACCAGTGGTTTATTATTAGTAGCTAAGACTGATGAAGTGCATGAAAAATTAAGCGAACTGATCAAAGAAAAACAAGTTGAAAGAATTTATTATGCTTTAGTAGAAGGTATCATCCCTCATGAAACAGGAACCGTTGATGCCCCAATTGGTAGGGATCCTAATAATCGTCAAAGAATGAAAGTAACCGATATCAATAGTAAAGATTCTATTACTCATTTTAAAGTCATGAAAAGATACCCCAAAGATCATAAAACTTTAATCGAATGTAAATTAGAAACTGGTAGGACTCATCAAATAAGAGTGCATATGGCTTATATTGGTTACCCCATTTATAATGATCCAGTTTATGGAAAAACCAAACAGGCAACTGATTTTGGACAATTTCTACATTCTAAAAAAATAAAATTCATTCATCCTATCACAAACCAAATAATCGAAATGGAAACGGAACTACCTCTTGAGTTTCAACAAAAATTGGATGAATTAGATAGACGAATCTAAAAAAATAGTATATAATTCTATAAGATTTCATAATGGAGGTTAAGAATGGAAGAAACAATAAATAGAAAAGACCGAATTGTAATGAAATTGTTGCATTATTTTATTACTGAGAAAAACTATAGTCCTATTATTTTAAAAGGCGCTGAAGATGAAATATGGCTCGAAAATCTAGATGGACCTTACCGTATTATTAGGATTGTTTCTAATTACATTCATAATGATGAGCAATTGAATTTTGATATTTTTAAAACTGGTAAAATTGTCAAAAAGATAAAAAGAAAAACTTTTACGTTTCATATGAATGTCTTGAGTATTTATACCGATTTGGGAGATAATGCTCATTTGGATGCTATAAAAAATATGGATTGTATGTTTTTATATGATGAACAAGATATCCAAAATTATCCTTTCATTGATAGCATGTTTCCAGATATTAAAAGTAAATTAAAATTTCCTGAAAAGGGATTAGAATTGTTCATAAAAATTACCAATGATATTAACAAGAAAAACAAATCAAATATGGATCAAGCTGAAGAAGTATTTAAACAAAAGAAACCAGTTATTACCTCAATTTTAGTTATTATCAATATTCTGGTCTATGTGATACCAATGTTATTAGGAGAATATAACAATGTAATCAATGACTTTTGTGTATATGCCCCTCTAATTCGTTTGGGGGAATATTATCGTTTATTAACGGGGACTTTCTTACATGCCGATTTAATACATTTATTATTTAACTGTTATGCCTTATGGATCATTGGGAGTCAATTAGAAAGTTTTATGGGAAAATCAAAATACCTAATCATCTATTTAGCATCAGGATTAATCGGAAGTTTAACCTCAATTACCTTTAGCCAGAATCCAAGTGTAGGAGCTAGTGGAGCTATCTTTGGTTTATTGGGGAGTATGTTGTATTTTGGTTATCATTATCGTGTCTATTTAGGAAATGTATTAAAGAGTCAAATTATTCCTTTGATTATTTTCAACTTATTAATAGGGGTAATGACAACAGGAATTGATAATTTTGCTCATATTGGTGGTTTGATAGGGGGAATTTTAATTACGATTGCTATAGGTGTAAAATATAAAAGTACGACCTTTGAAAAAATAAATGGATGGATTGTATTTACTATTTTTACTATTTTTATGGTGTATATGGGAATCATCATGCCACGTTAGGAATGGACTTGCTGATACGATCAAGTCTGTAGAGATAGTGGAGGATAAGATTGTATTGATCCTATGTTGGTCAAAATCCCACTTTAATTCAGAAAATCTACTAGTTGAACTAGTGGATTTTTATTGTTTATGTAGAGTTTGATATCATAATGTTATTCCGAATTTATATAGTAAATGTGGTGAGTATATCAAAGAAGGGTGTAAAAAATAGGTAACTCTATAAGTTAAGTTAAAAATGATACATTTTATGAAAAAATTTAAAAATATAAATTTTTTCATCTTTATCAAAACATGATTGAATTTGTTTTAGAAGTTTTTTTAATTCCCTTTTCTTCATTAGATATGATGATATGTCTACTCACATAATGATTGGGAAGATTAAGTAATTAAGAGAAACATGTGAATAATCGATTCTATTTTTCAACAAAATTCGACAAAAAAGGAAGATATAATCAAGAAGAGGAAAATAAGATAATTATATCTTATCAAACTTGAGAAAAAGTAAAAATTGTGATATATTTTAGTTATCATAAAGTATGGCCTTCTAGATCTGATTGGCAAATAGCCTAGGGGAAGGGTATACTTTAACTAAAAATCAATCATAGG
>JAQXIG010000165.1 GCA_029007685.1 bacterium
TGTAGAAAAATGGTTTCCACTTCATAATGTTAGATATGTTGCTTTAACTGATAATATTGATACATTTTTGGATAATTCTAATAATGATATTGCACCTTTTAAAGCAATACTTAATGACATGTATGCTAAAGATTTATCTAAGAAGATTAGAACAGCACTTCATACTATGCAAAGTGAAGGTAAGTGGGTAGGAGGATGTCCACCATTTGGATATAAGGTAGATCCTAATGATAAAAATCATTTAGTTATTGATGAAGTAGAAGCACCAATAGTTAAAAGAATATTTGATATGTTTATTGGTGGTATTAGAATTAATAAAATAAGAGATACATTTAATAATGAAAATGTACCAACTTTCTCTACAATAAGAAATAGAAACTTTGTAAGAAATGGTAGTAATGGTAATATTTATGGTTATTGGTGTAATACTACGATTAAAAAGATATTACAGAACAGATTATATACTGGTGATATGATCCAAAATAGAAGATCTAGACTTAGTTATAAATATCGTAAGATTATTTGTAATCCTAAAGAAAATTGGATAGTTGTTGAAAATACCCATGAGGCTATTATTGATAAAGATACTTTTAATAAGGTACAGAAGTTATTACCTAAACAACATCAAAGAAATGATAAAAAAGAATTATTTTTATTAGATGGATTATTAACATGTGCTGATTGTGGTCATAATATTGGAATTAGGGCAAGACGTGCTAATGGTAAGAGTACAACAGTCTGTAATTATTATAGAAAATATAATAAGGATTTTAGATTATGTACTTCACATGGTTTTGATTATGACACATTAGAACAGGGTGTAGTAAATGAAATTAAAAAAATAATATATTTAGTTAATAATGATAAATTAGAGTCTGAGGTTTTAAAAAAATATCAAAATAATAATACATTTGATACTTATAGAAAAACTAAAGAAAAATTAGAATTTGAACTTGAATCTATAAATAATAATTTAGATAATATGTATATTGATAAACTGGAAAATAAAGTAACTGAAGAAATGTATGAAAGAATATATGATAAATTAAATAATGAAATATCTTTAAAGAAAGATAAGCTAAGCGAAATTAATGAATATTTAGATAAATTAAATGATTATGAAGATTTATTTAGTATTATAAAGAAAGAAGTAGGAGAGTTTAAGAATAAATATCCGACTCGAGACTTAATACTTAAATTAATTAAAAATATTTCCATACATGAAGATGGAAATATAGATATACATTTCAACTTTAAAGAGTTGAATATTATTTATAAAAACCGTGATGCCTGATAACTCCAATCAGAGGGAATTAGTATTTCTGTTCCTATTTATTATAGTACGGAAAGTAGAGCTAAAGCTTTCTTTTATACGTTTGTTTCTGGTTTATCGGAGCCTTTAGGAGCTATTATTGCTTATTTTTTATTGGCTCCCTATGTCAATGATTTTATGATGGGCGTTTTGTATTCTTTTATTGGAGGTTTAATGGTTCATATTTCTTTATATGAGTTATTGCCGCAATCATTATCTTATCGGAAGTATCGATTAACTTATTGGTCCCTAGGACTTGGGATTGCTTTTATGTTTTTGAATCATCTACTGTTTACATAAAAAAGAATAGAATTTCTTTGCTGAACTTGTAAGATAAATGTAGGCATAAAAAGAGTGTCTACATTTTTTTGTTATAATAAAATTAAAGAAGATGCTTGTATGGGAATAGGTAGACCTAAAGTTGTTATTTATCAAATTTGTACAAAAGAAGAAAAAATTGTTCTATATTGTATAGAAAATGAAATAAGAATGAATTATTAAGCAAAGATTACTTTATAAAATCATTGTGTATAGAATCAAATGTATCTAAAAGTGGTTCTTATAAATGGTTAAAAACCAGAAATATAAATGAATCATTGAGATTTAGAACTATTCATCAGAGATATTTATAATAGAGAACCAAGTTATGAATAATAAAGGCTATTATTAAAAGAAGATGTTGGATGGATAGTATCTAATAATTTAGTTCATAAAGTTTGTAAAAAATTAAAAATAGGAAGGCAAGCTAGACATTACAGTCTCTTATCAATAATAATTGGGATTTGATTTAACAAACGGAAGATTGCACTTACTATGTAGATGTGTTTGCTGGTTCGATAATAGGGTCTGATATTAAACTTTTTGATCATGAAGTTAGTATCACTAACCATAGATTAGCATTAGAAGATATTTTTAATAACAAAATAAAAAGAGGATTAAAAGCCATGAAACTATTTTTCACTTAGATCAGGGCGCAATATATTCCTCTGTGGCATTTAACAACGTACATGAAGATTATAACATAATTAGGTTTATGTCGAGAATAGGTACTTCAGCAAATCATCCAATTATTGAATCCCCAAATGGTTGCTTAAAGACATGTATGTAGATTTTAATCAAGATGATTGTCAGATATAAATGCAATTATATATAATTATTTAAGACCTAGTTTATGCTTTAAATTATAAAACCCCAATCGAGTATAAAAAAGAAACGTGGTTCAGTTCAGCTCAATTAGGGTTTACTTAATATTGTTTTTTATTGAACAATAATTTGTCTTGTTTTGGTATAAGTTTTACTGTCGTAAGTTGCTGTATAGGTAATTGTATATGTTCCGACTGTTAATGGGGTAGTATCTCCAGAAATGTTGGTAATTGTAGTTCCATTTGGATCTTTTATGACTGTTTTTATCATTACACCTTTGCTAATTGGTATGCCATCTTTTAATAGTTCTACTGGTATAGTTGGATCTGTATAAGTATCGGTTGTTGTGATGGTGGTAGTTGCATCTCCTACTAATTTTAAGGTATATATAGCTGTGTCAGTTATCTCTGGGTTTTCATAGTTAAACTCAAATATGGCTGGTGTACTTTGATTTAAAGTGTAGTTTGAAAAGGTAGTGACTACTTTATATGTTCCTGAGATATTTGTGTTAGCATCAATGGTATAACTATTATTTGTAGTAAATCCTAGCAATACTTCACCATAGTATACATTGTATCCAAAGTCTCCATAATTATCATTGGCAGTAGGTTTATTCAGTTTATTCCATGTGATTGTGATTTTTTGTTTTTCTTTTGAGTAATTTACATTTAATCCGGTTACGGTATCTAATTTACTATATCTCGTTGATGTTTCGGTTGGCTCGGTACCTTTTTTAAAGTATTCGTAAGTGATTTGATTGCTAGGGGTATTAGCACTTGGTAGAGCAGCTGGGTTACTTCCTATTTCAATTCCTACTTTGACTACACTGCTTGGTTCTTCAAATGGTTTACCATTTTTATTAAATATTGCATTTCCTAATGCTTTATATAATTGAGATCTTCCATTTACCGCTTGGATTGTGGTATTATATCCTTCACTTATTTTTTCATAACCATACCACATACTGATTGCATATTGTGGATCATATCCTACAATCCATGCATCATTTACTGCGTTTCCTGGAAGGTTATTCTTTTTCTTTACATCTTCTGTAAAGTTGGTGGTTCCTGTTTTTGCAGCTACAGTTACTCCTGGTATTTGGGCTCCATTACTTAATCCGCTTTCAACAGCAGTTATCAGAACATCCGTTATCATGAAAGCAGTAGCGTCACTCATTGCTTTTTTTGATTTTGGTTCATAGTTTACTACTTCTCCTGTTTCGCGATATATGATTTTATTGATGGATAATGGTTCGTAATAAGTTCCACCATTTGCTAAGGCTGCATAAGCTGCGGCCATCATCAGAGGAGTGGTTCCGTCATAAGCGCCAATCGAATGTGCTTCATGAATTCTGCCATTACTGATTTCTGGTTCGATTCCTAAATTTTGTGCAAATTCAATAATCTTTTTATTATCTACACTTTGGAAAGCTTTTAAAGCAGGAATGTTTCTCGATTGAGCTAAAGCAGTTCTTAGACTGATTTGTCCCATAAATCCACGGTCAGAGTTATTGATTGGGGTGCCATCTGAGTAACTATATGGTTCATCTAAGATTTGGGTATAAGTAGACCAATTTTCGTATTCGATAGCAGGACCATAATCAAATATTGGTTTTGCGGTGGAACCAATTTGTCTTTTGGCTTGGGTCGCATAGTTTGTAGTCGTTCTTGGTTTGGATTTGAATCTTCCACCTCCAACGGCTACGATTTTACCGGTATCTACTTCTACTACAGCTACACCACTTTGCACTTTGTCATCCTTCCAGGTGAATCCTATTCCATTAAAGATATTATCGATTTTTTGCTGTCTTTCTCGATCCATATTGGTATAGATTTCTACTGGGGTAATGTATGGATTTATGCCACGTTTGTCCATTAGTTCGTCTACTACTGTATCAATATAACTAATAAAGGCTACACCTTCTTTTGATTGTTCTTTTAGTAAAGAGGTAATTGGAATGGCATTTGCTTGATCAGCTTCTTCCTGGGTGATATAGCCATGTCTTACCATTAGGCGAAGTACCTCTTTTCTTCGTTCATAGGTGCGGTCTGGATGGTAAATGGGACTATAATAGGTCGGTGCATTGAAAATTCCTACTAAAATAGCTGCTTCTGATAAATTTATATCTTTTACACTTTTTCCAAAATATGTTTGTGATGCTTGTTCTACTCCGAACGACATACTTCCTAGATCATGGTTATTTACATAATATTCGATGATTTGTTCTTTGGTAAAGTCTTTTTCTAATTTGAAGACAGCTAGGTAGATATCTGTAAATTTACGAACAATTCCTTTCCATCCTTGAGCTTCAGTACTTGTGTAAGTGTTTTTTACTACTTGCATGGATAATGTAGAAGCTCCTCCAGCATTTTTGTTTCCGGTTAGTTGGCCGATACTTGCTTTGATAAAACGAGGGGCATCGAATCCGTTATGTTGAAAAAATCTAGCATCTTCGGTAGCGATTAAGGCATCTACAAACACTTCTGGAAGATCGTCATAGGTTACATTTTCTCTTAATTGAGCTCCTAATCTAATTACTTCATTATTATTACCGTCATACATGATGCTGGATTCTCGCTTATCTAGATAAGTAATGTCAAATTTAGGGGCTTCACTCATAATATATATCCCGAATCCTACTACAGCAACACATACTAATAAGGATAGTATTAGAAAGGTGATTAGAAGAAAATTAAATACTTTTCTTTGTTTGGGTTTACTTTTGATATGGTCTAAAAATCTTGCGATTAGTAGAATCATTCCAATTCCGATTCCTAATACTATTGTTAGTGATAATCCCATGATTAAATAGCTAATTACTAATAAAACTAGCATAATTGCCATAACAATAAACATAAATCTTTGATTTTCTTTTTTTGAAATTTGACTGCTCTTTTTTTGGGCCATTTAAGCCACCTCCAATAATTGATCTATAATTTTTAAATAATCTAATCTTGGTAGATATTTTTCTTCGATGGAATATGCTTTTTTTTCAAAATAAGTAAGTGGAATGGAACTTCTTTTTTCTGATTCTATAAAAGATAGTAAGTCTTCTGCTAATAATAAGTAGGTTATTCTTAGTTGATGGAAACGAACAATAACAAAACCTATTCCTCCACAGCTAGTAATGTTTTTTAAGTGATCTACTTGATGTTTATGGATATTTTCTAGTGGAAAAGATGTTTTATTGTTGGTTTCTTTTGCTTCAAAGTCGATGTATTTACCTTTATATATTCCATTGTAATCTGTAGTTGATGGAGATTCGAAGTAAGCTTCTGTTATTACGATTTTACCAATCTTATTTTGCTTGGTTGGATAGTCTACCTTATTGATTTTAATAGGGGTAGGTTTTTTATAGATAAAGGCGATTTTGTGATCGATATAGTATTTGTTTGAGATGTTGATGTCATTTTCTAAGTTGCTACCTCTATTTTTATAACTTGTATTTATTATTTTGGCTGTATTTTCTATTATTTTCCCACCTGGATACTTCATGAAATCACCTGTATATCATTATACTATATTATGTTTTCTTTTTCTATTATTTTCTTGTTTTTTTCATAGTGGTGGAAATTGCTGTCTGTATTGTTTTTTTGACATCATTTGTCGAAACTAAAACATTGGGATAAAAATTTAGTAAAATAGTAGTGGAGGGATTTTATGACTTATATGAATGTAATCGATATTTTAAATCAGATGAAAGAAAAGGTGTTACAGGCAAAACTTATTACTTATACAAGACGATATCGTGAAGAAGATTTATAATTATGTTGGTGATGGATTTGAAAGTGAACTGTTTAAAAGGACATATGGTTGCCCATAGAGGAATTTATGGTAATAGGGTAGTAGAAAACACGTTGGATGCTTTTTCACTTGCTTTAAGCCAAGAAGTTCCGATAGAGTTAGATTTACGAATTTTACACGACGGGAACATTGTGGTTTTTCATGATGATAATTTGAAGAGATTGTTAGGGATCGATCGAGATATTTTTTCTTATGATTATTCTGAACTTAAGAAATTGAGGTTTCCTGATACGGATGCCTATATTCCTTTATTTCAAGAAGTTTTAGATTTGGTTCAGGGAAAAGTATTTCTTGTGATAGAGATCAAAAGGGTTAAAGAAGTTCATTATTCTAATTATCTTTCTTCTATTGTTTCTATTTTGAAAAAATATTCACATAATTTTGTGATTCAAGCTTTTGATATTAGAATTGTTCATTGGTTTTTGAAAAATACTGATTATATTGTGGGATTATTAATTGCGAATCGAAAAAATTCATTTTATGATTGGATCATGAGGAGACAGGTAATTATTTCCATTTTAAAACCTGATTTTATATCAGTTGATTATTCTATAGCGAATACCAAAGTCGTTCAATGGTTTAGGAAAAAGGGACCGGTTTTATTATGGACGATAAAGACTCGGGAAATTTTAGATGATGTAGAAAGATTTGGGGATAGTTATGTAGTTGAAAATCTTTTTTAGGTTATATTACAGTTTCATAATTAAATTATAGTTTTAGTTGAATTTAGTGAGAGTTTTTTCATTGACATTTCCTTGTATTTCTGTGATAATATTAGCAGAAGATTGGGGAGGGATAGATGTGATGCAAGGAAAAATTTCATTAACACCTCAAGACATTTTGGAAAGAGAATTTAAAATTGATACGAGAGGGTATCGATTGAAAGAAGTAGATCAATTTCTAGATGAAATTATAGGTGATTATGAACAGTTTTACGAAATTATAAAATTACTTGAAAAAGAAAAAGAAGATCTTTTAAAAGAAATTATGAACTTGAAACAGGAACTTAGAAATGTTAAAATGAGTGTTGATATAGCGAAGACAGAGGATAAGGAGATTACCAATATGGATCTTCTTCGTAGAGTTTCTAATTTAGAAAAGTTTGTTTATGGTAAAACTGGCAAAGAGGAAGAAGAGACAGAGTAGAAATAAAGATACTTTGACAAGCGCTATGCTTTTTTATAGTGTAGAGGAAAGTCCATGCTCACAAAAGCTGGAATGCTTTTAGTGTTCGTGCTAGGGGAAAAAATAACCCTGGGTAGTACTTTAGTACTAACGGCGATGAGGACTCCTAAGTTTTTGATAATATGGAGTTAGTAGTTGTAAAGTGCCGCAGTGACGATTTTTTATCGAAAGATAAGAGGTGAAACGTGGTAAACCCCGCGAGTGAGAAACCCAAATAATGGTAGGGGAGCTTTGAAGAGGGAAACAAAACTGAATCAAGGATCAGGTAGCTGATAGATAAATGCTTGTCACCTAGTAATAGGTACAGAACATGGCTTATAAAGTATTTTTGTTTTTGAATGAGGTGTTTATATTTGAAAGAGATCGGAGAATATTTGAAAAATGCTAGAGTTCAAAATGGTGTGAGTTTAGAAGAGGCTAGCGAGGATTTAAATTTATCTAGTGTTCAACTTGAACATATTGAAGAAGGGAATATAAGAGCGTTTAAAGATGTTTTTATATTAAAAGATTTGATTCATAATTATGCTAAGTATTTAGGATTAGAATTAGATGTGATTATGAATGATTTTAATGATTTTATGTTTGAACACACTTCTAAGATTTCATTAAATAATATTAAGGGAACAAAGGATTTAAAAAAACAGGATGATCCAGATAAGGTAGTATCTCCATATACTAAAATAAAACCACCTAAGAATTTTCCTATTAAACCGATTGTTGTTGTATTAAGTGGAATTCTGTTGTTGTTACTTTTTATTTATATTATTATTCAAGTAAATTCTAAAGAGGAAAATATTTCTAGTGAATTGATGAGAAGTGAGGTATGTGATTATGAATTTACCTACTAAGTTGACTATTGTCAGAATTGTGTTGGCTATTATTGTGATGGGAATGTTAATATTTCCTTTTAGTGCATTAGGAATAGAAATACCGGTTATTCGAACAGTTATTGATATGGATTTGCGATATGTTATTGCGGGTGGTATTTTTATTGTTGCTAGTTTTACTGATTTTTTGGATGGGTATTTAGCTCGTAAGTATAATCAAGTTACGGATACTGGGAAGATGTTAGATGCGATTGCTGATAAAATTTTGGTTAATCCAATATTAATTATTTTTGCAGCAGAGGGGCTTGTACATCCGATTATTCCAGTTGTCATTGTGGTTCGTGATATTGTAGTTAATACGATTAAGATGGAAGCAGCGGCAAAGGGGAAAGTAGTTGCGGCTATTCAGTCTGGTAAAATTAAGACTGCTAGTTTAATGATTGGTATGGTTTTAGTATTTTTCAGTAATATGCCATTTGAAATGATTGGAGCAGGACTTCGTATTGATTTGTT
>JAQXIG010000166.1 GCA_029007685.1 bacterium
TCTAGGATATAAATGGACAGATGTAGTAGGAACTACTGTGATTGGGCAACCTACCCATGATGGCACTAGTACCCAAACTGGTAACATTGGTAATGGTTATGCTAAGATTACCGCATTGGAAATTCATTAAAAAAATATAATAATATATAAAAAAGGTGCTAATGATATTTAGCACTTTTCTTAATTATGTGCTATCCTATAACGGTAAACTTTTTGATGTTAAAGCTCTATAAGAGAAGCTGTGATATATAATGATCAGGACAGATATTATCAAAAAATATTGTTTTCAAGATTGCGATTCTTGAAAATAAGTGATATGATTATATTGAATCAGAGGTGATTAAAGTGGAAGAAAAAACAACTTATTTGTATGATTTGAAAGAGTTAGATGACAAGATAGTAGAAGAAACTCTTTTGGAAGTAATAGAAATCTTAAAAGACAAAAAATATCGCCCAATTAATCAGCTAACAGGTTATTTAATGAGTGGAGATCCTGGTTATATCACTTCTTATCGAGATGCTAGAAAAAAAATAGCTAGTATCGATCGGAGTAAAATTATCGAATTTCTTTTGAAAAAAGGTCTTATGAAATGAGATATTTAGGTTTAGACTTGGGTACCAAAACCTTAGGACTTTCTATATCGGATGAACTGGGGTTCATTGCTACTAGTTATAAAATTCTTCGTCATAACGAAGATTATGAAAGTTTGATCCCTTTATTAAAAGAAATCATCGAAGAAAAAAATATCAAAGAATTCGTACTAGGATTTCCTAAAAATATGAATAATAGTGTAGGACAACGTGCCGAAATAACTTTGTTGTTCAAAGAAAAATTAGAAGCGGCTTTCCATCTTCCTGTTCATCTAGAAGATGAAAGGCTAACTACTAAAGTTGCTGAAAATTTATTGATTCAAAATGATACGAGTAGAAAAAAACGCAAAAAAGTAATAGATAGTGTAGCTGCTACCATTATTTTACAGAGTTTTTTAGATAGGAAAGGAAGATAAAAATGAACGAAAATACCTTTAAGATGGTGACAGAAGATGGTCAAGAAATCACTTGCAATGTTTTATTTACATTCGATAGTGATGAAACGCAAAAAAGTTATATAGCCTATACTGATAATACTTACGAGGAGGACGGAAGTATCAAGGCTTATGCAGCGGTTTATCATCCGGAAGATTTAAACAAAGGATTTGAACCAATTGAAACCGAAAAAGAATGGAAAGTTGTTGAAACTATTTTAGAAACTATTCAAGAAGAAGTTCGTAACAAGATGCAACAAGCAAGTAATGAGCAAGATGGTTTCAATGATGAACACAACGAGCAATAAATCATTTTTTGCTCGTTATTTAGTCGCAGTAAAGGAGATAAAATGAAGAAGTTAAAAAATATAGCTTTCATTATGTTAGTCGTCGCGACCGTAGTGATCGTTGGTTGTTGTTCACTATATAATTATATGGTCAGTCCTGTAAGCAAAAAAGATATACAAGTAGAAGTAGAAATTCCTGAAAAAACTTCATCCATTAAGATTGCTTCTATTTTAAAGGAGAAGAATTTAATTCGAAGTGAAAAAATATTTCTCTTGTACTTAAAAATCTTTAACATACATGATCTAAAGGCAGGATACTACGATCTTTCGCAAAATATGGGAGTAAAACAATTGGTAGCTTCTCTTCGTCAAGGTAGTACCAAAAATCCTTATGAAATTGAGATTACTTTCCAGGAAGGACTCAATATGAGAAATATTGCTACCATCATATCTGAACATACCAATAATAGTTACAATTCTGTTATTGAAAAGTCTAATGATATTGATTATATCAATCAGTTGATTGAAAAATACTGGTTTATAACCGAGGAAATTAAGCAAGATGGGATTTATTATAAATTAGAAGGATATTTATTTCCTGAAACTTATCGTTTCGATAATAAAGATGTAAGCGTAGAAGAAATATTTAATCGTATGATTGCAGAAATGGCAACCGTATTAGAACCTCACAAAAAAGAAATCCAAAAAAGTAGCTTATCGATTCATCAAATATTAACTTTAGCTAGTATGGTAGAAGAAGAAGCTACCACTGATCGAGAATTAGTTGCTAGTGTATTTATGAATCGTATTAAAGTAGGTATGAGCTTAGGCAGCGATGTTACTACACGCTATGCTTTCCAGGTAGATAATCCCAAACAAGTATTGACCAAAACACAATATAATACTCCAAATCCTTATAATACAAGAGTAATTGATGGCAGTATGGATGGTAAATTACCAATTGGGCCAATTTGTACATTATCGGAATCTAGTATTGAAGTAAGTATTCATCCAGCCCAAACAGATTACTTATATTTTATTGCTAATATTCAAACTTTAGAAACTTTCTTCTACAACAATGCCAGTGATTTTGAAAAAAAGAAAAATGAACTTAAAAGTGTAAATGGAGGATTTTAATATGATAACTACCAATGTTTATGCCAGTATTAGGGATATTAAAAAATATGCTCTAGATCACAAAGTGCCAATTATGGTAGATGAAGGGATTGATTTTTTAACTACCTTTATCATTAAAAATCAAATTCATACAGTTCTAGAGATTGGAAGTGCAATTGGATATTCCGCCATTATGATGGCATTATCTCATCCTAATTTAAAAATAACTACTATTGAAAAGGACGAAACTAGATACTTAGAGGCACTACGAAATATTAAAAAATTAGATTTGGAAGATCGAATTACTTTGCTATTTAAAGATGCTCTAGAGGTATCGATAGAAGAAAAAGTGGATTTGGTATTCATTGATGCCGCGAAGGGTCAAAATATTCGATTTTTCGAAAAATTTTCTAATAATCTAAATGAACGTGGATTTATCATAACAGACAACATGAATTTTCATGGTTTGGTAGGAAAAGAGGAGGAAATAAAAAGTCGCAATTTAAGAGGGTTAGTTCGCAAAATAAGAGAATATAAAGAATATTTAGAAAAACAATCAAACTATAAAGTAGAATTCCTAGCCATTGGTGACGGTATCGCAATAGCAGAAAAAAAAGGGCATAATTGAAAAATATGAAGAAAGATTATTAGCGTTGTTTATGTATAAAATATCATATTTAAAAATAGACGCCTTTATGCTATAATAAAGGTGCTTTTAGATGAGGTGTTAGATATGAAATTTGTAGTGATTCCCAATAACATAGAGAGATTAGATACTTATCAACAAAAAGGAGTAACCACCTTTATGGTTGGTTTGAAAAATTATTCGATTCATTATCCTGAACTCTCATTAGAGAAAATAAAGAAACTGTCTGAAAAAGTGGAATTGTTTGTAGTGATTAATAAAAACATCTTTAATCATGAATTATCGGAGATAAAAGAAATTTTAAAGCAACTATCTACTTTTCATATCAAAGCAGTTCTATACTATGATTTAGCAGTGTTAAATATCGTAATCGAAAATCAAATAGAAGTAGATTTAGTTTGGCATCAAACCCATATGGTAACCAATTATAACACTTGTAATTACTACTATAATAAGGGAGTGAAATATGGAGTTTTAGCCAACGAAATCACCTTAGAAGAAATATTAGACATTAAAGAAAATACTGATATGAAACTAATGGTAGAAGTCTTTGGTTATCCGATTATGTCACATTCTCAAAGAAGTTTGTTGTCCAATTACTTCAAAACCATTGATCAAGAAAAGGAAGATAGACCTTATACTTTAACAGAAAAAGATAATCAATATTTAATTACGGAGACGGTAAATGGTACTTCGATCTTATTGAAGAAATTAATTAATGGAACCAAGCCATTATTTGATTTCATCGAAAATAATCTTGATTATGCTATTCTGGATATGCAAGAAGTAGATATAAAATTAAGTGAAAAGGTTTTAGATCAATACATGTATATTTTAGATAACGGTGCTAATATTAGTGAACTAGAAAAGGAAAAAATCATTTGTAATATGAATGAGTTAATTGGAGATAATACTAATTTCTTTTATAAGAAAACAATTTATAAAGTAAAAAAGGAGACAAATAGTGATGAAAATTAAAAATATAAAAATCATGGCAGCAAGTACTATATTAGGTTTAAATTTGATGACAGGTTGTGGTTATCATAATGTGAGATTTGGTGACACAACTATTAGCTATGACCAAAAAAATTCTAGTGGTACCATCAAATATGAAGATTTGAGTAACTATGTTAAAGTTGTCATAGTAGAAGCTGGTGAAGGAAAAAATACATTGTTATTGATGAAGGCAACGGAAAAGATTGAGGTTATAGGAATCCAACCTCATTATTTGACCGAATATATTGAATTATCATCAGGATCATGTTTGATAAAATACAAAGATTATGAAGATGCTGGTAATAGAGAGTGGCTCATAGGCGGTAATCTCAATATCGTAGAAGAACAAGCCATTGATGATTAC
The DNA here is from genome assembly GCA_029007685.1 of bacterium. Lineage (GTDB taxonomy): Bacteria > Bacillota_I > Bacilli_A > RF39 > UBA660 > Alloscybalousia. Next base: position 4,435 of record JAQXIG010000166.1, read on the forward strand.
TTATTACAAGAAAAATGGATTCAACAAGAATATGATGTCAATGAAATCATTGCTTTCTTTGACGAAAAAATAATACCTACAGTAGAAAGCAATGATAAAGAGATGATAAAATGAAAAAGAAAATAGAATTGTTATCTCCTGCTGGGGATTTAGAAAGGCTAAAAATAGCCTTACGATATGGAGCGGATGCTGTTTATATTGGTGGACGGGATTACAGTTTAAGAGCCAATGCTACTAATTTTAGTATTGAAGAAATCGAAGAAGCTTGTGATTTTGCTCATCGATTAGGAAAAAAAGTATATCAAACAGTAAATATCGTTTTTCATAATGAAGATATCGAAGGTATTTATCATTATTTAAAAGAAGCTGTCGCTGCTGGTATTGATGCTTTCATTGTATCAGACCCTTTTATTATTTCTTATATTAAAAATAATTTTCCTCAGGTGGAAGTTCATGTCAGTACCCAAAACTCTACTACTAATCTGGAAACGGTAAAATTCTTTCAAAAAGAAGGAGTAGATAGAGTAGTAACGGCGAGAGAACTATCTAAACAAGAAATCCAAGAGATCATTGAAGCAACTGGTTGTGATATTGAAATCTTTATTCATGGTGCGATGTGTACCTTCTTTAGTGGCAGATGTACCTTATCCAATTATGTAACCAATCGTGATGCTAATCGCGGTGGATGTAGCCAAGTATGTCGTTTTGCCTTTGATATTGATAGTAATCATGATCAAAAATTTACGATGGCAACCAAAGATTTGAATACTGCAAACTATATTCAGGATATGATTGAAATTGGAGTAGCAAGCCTAAAAGTCGAAGGTAGAATGAGAAGTCATTATTATTTGGCCACCGTGATTTCTAGTTATCGTAAGATTATTGATGCTTATTATAATCAAGCTTTAACCAAAGAATTCATTCAAGAACAAGAACAGATCCTATCAAGAGTAGCTAATCGCGAAACAAGTAGTCACTATTTTACTCATCCTGCAGATGAAAATGATCAATATTATACGGGTAGACAAGAACTTTCCAATCAAGATTATTTAGCTTATATCCTTGACTATGATGAAAAAGAGCAGATTGTAACAATATCCGAAAGAAATTATTTCGAACCGAATACCGAAGTGGAAATATTTATGCCAAGTGGCAAAGTAGTTTCATTTATCATTGATAAAATCTATGATCAAAATATGAATGAGTTAGAAAAAGCTTGTCACCCTGAGGAAATTCTAAAACTCAAAGTAGACGAATTTATTGAAAAAGATTCGATGATGAGATTGAAGATAAAGTAGAAGCATGAATGATGGTTCTACTTTATTAAAGAAGGGATTCATTTTCAGTAATAAAAGTTTGCTTTTAAGGGAAAAAACGATTATAATAAGCCTATTGTTTTTAACACAAAGGAGGATTATTATGAATACATCACATGACTTAAAAGAATTTTTTCTGAAGGAACTTTTTTCCATTCTAGAAAACGCTAAAAAAGAATATCGTTTTTTAGAATTATCAGATGAAATATTGCAAGAATTATTTGTTAAACATTTAGAGTATTTAATGAATTACGATCATATCCATAAAAGTAATTGGAAAGATTATTATAAAAAGACACTTTACATAACTGTGTTATCTTATGCTAAAAGTATTTACAATGAGAAAGAGATAGTCACACAATTTATTAATCATACTATAAAAGTTAAACGTAGTAAAAATTTAAATCAAAAAGAATTGAAGAAACTGGAAATTTTTTTGAATCAAATTGAACTAGAAGTCAATCTACCATTATTAGAAGAGTTAATCAGTGAATGTGAGAGCTTGAAAAAAATTTTAGCATTGTTAGTACATAAAGAAAAGATCAAACAGAGTGAATTGGAAAAAATTTCAACAGATACTAATATATTTTTCATGCTAGTAACCTTTTGTGAACACAATAACGTTGAAATCATAACAGAAGAAGAAATTGAGATGGGGTATGATCAAATGGATGAATCTTACACTTCTGATTTGACTCAAGCATGGCTAAACGAAATTTCTAAGATACCATTATTAACTCCAGATGAGGAAAAATATTATGGTAATTTAGTAAAAAATGGTGATAAAGAAGCCGAAAAAATAATGACAGAAGCCAATTTACGTTTAGTAGTTTCTATAGCAAAAAGATATATTGGACGAGGAGTACAATTTTTAGATTTAGTACAAGAAGGAAATCTTGGGTTAATTAAAGCTGTATCAAAGTTTGATTCAGATAAAGGGTATAAGTTTTCCACTTATGCAACTTGGTGGATTTGGCAAGCTATTTATCGTGCAATAATGGATCAATCAAGAACGATTCGCCCTCCTGTCTATTGTTTTGAAAGTTATAAAAAAATTGTTCGTACAAGAAGGGAAATGACTATGCTGTTAAATCGTGAACCTACGATGGAAGAATTGGCTAAAAAACTAAAAATGGATAAGAAAAAAATTGAGGAAATATGTGTCAAATTTCAAGTGATGAAATCTGTGGATAGTTCGTTATATGAAGACAAAGATACCAGATTGATAGATACTATACCAGATGATTCTGTTGATATCGAAAATATTTGTATCATGCAAGATCTACAAGATAAAATTGCAGAGACACTAACTAGTAAGAGATTAAATGATCGGGAGAGAACTGTACT
>JAQXIG010000167.1 GCA_029007685.1 bacterium
CTTCTGGCTGGCAAATGAAACACCACTGGCATAATTGGCTTAAATAACTTTCCAATGATATCCACAAATCCATACTGAAGCAAACAATTAGATAACACAAAAAAAGGAAATAACGACGGAAATAAATTATCTTTCCAAATCAAAATAGAAAAGCTGACACTCTCCATAATTGGTTTAGAATAAATAATCGTAAAAAAAGTAATTGTCAGAAGTAGACAAATAATGATACTATGAATTTGCTTTTTCATCATAAAATCCCATCTTTCGTGCTATAATGTATTAGTGAGGAATGATCACATGATTAATAAAGTTTATGAAAAAATAAAAGAAATAATTAAAAAAAATTATCTGTATTTTATAGTATATATCACCGCCATTATTGCGATTACTTATCCACTACCATATTACATTTATAATGGTGGTGGAATCATTAATGTCGATAATAGAATCAAAATAGAAAATAGTTACAAATCCAAGGGGAGTTTTAACTTAAGTTATGTATCAGAACTAAAAGCAACCTTACCAACCTATCTTCTAGCGCAAATTTTACCAGACTGGGATATCATAAAAATGGAAGAAATGACTTTAAACGAAGAAGAAAGTGATGAAGATATTTACACCAGAGACCGTTTTTTCTTAGAAGATGCAAATAAAAATGCTATTCAAACTGCATATCAAAGAGCAGGCAAAACCTTTAACATTACCGAAAAGAAAAACTACATCATTTATATTGATAGTCAAGCTAAAACCAATGCTAAAATAGGAGACCAATTACTAAAAGTGGATAACCAATCAATCACCAATATTAGTGACTTAACACTCTACATTGCCCAAAAAAAAATAGGGGAAGAGTTGCAATTATTAGTAAAGAGAAAGAATAAAAAGGTAACTTGTTATGCTCAAATATTAGAAATCGACAACAGTAAAAAAATAGGTTTTTCTTTCCAAGAAAACTATGAATACGAAACCAATCCCAATGTAGAATTAACTTTTTCTAAAAATGAATCAGGACCATCTGGAGGACTTTTACTATCGCTTGCAATCTATAATCACTTAGTAGAAGAAGATATTACCAAAGGATTAAAAATTGCAGGAACTGGAACCATTGATCAAAACGGGAATGTTGGTTCGATTGGAGGAGTTAAATACAAGTTAAAAGGCGCAGTAAAAAATAACGCTGATATTTTCCTCGTTCCCAGTGGTGAAAATTATCAAGAAGCCATTGCCCATCAACAACAACACAAATATAAAATAAAAATTATTGGAGTATCTACTTTCGAAGAAGCCCTCCAAGAACTACAAAAAATGTCCAAATAGACATTTTTTTCAATGATTTTCTAAAAATAGAAATTTAGTATTTTGTTACACGACAAGAAATGTTATAATATAAAGTGCTTAAAAAATGAAAGAGAGTATGAGTATGAAAAAATCAACCGAAGTAGAAATTCCAATCAACAACCTAAAATATCAAATTAAAATAGGAGAGAATCACAAAAACCTCCCTGCCTTTTTCGTTTTCTCCTATAATCAACAGTATTGTTACTACCAAAAAAATAACCCTAATGATGTAGTAAGATATCTTGATAACATGGATACTTCAAAATATTCTGAAAACTCTCGCAACCATAAAGCCCAAACGAAAATATTACTATTCAAAAAAGGAGGAAATAGACTAACATGAAGCGTAGTGAAGTAGACAAAACTAAAATTTCTCCTATGATGCTGCAGTATCTAAAAATCAAAGAAAAGTACGAAGATGCTATCATCTTTTTTAGATTAGGCGACTTTTATGAAATGTTCTTTGAAGATGCTGTCACCATCAGTCATGAACTAGAACTAACTTTAACCGGCAAAAATTGCGGTTTAGAAGAACGCGTTCCGATGTGCGGAATTCCTTATCATGCTTACAAAAATTATCTAGACAAACTAATTGACAAAGGGTATAAAGTAGCCATTTGCGAACAACTAACCGACCCTAAAGAAACCAAAGGAGTAGTAGAACGAGATGTCATTCAAGTAGTAACTAAAGGAACTAGATTAGATGATGCTCTAAACTCAAAAGACTACAACTATATCGGAAGTATTTACGATTATGACTATTGCTACGCTCTAAGTTATATCGATATCTCAACAGGCTACTGTTTTTCTCAAATAATCGATCATCAAGAAGAAAAATTAATAAAAGAAATTGTTAATCACAATATAAAAGAAGGAATTGTCAATAGTAAAATAGATCGTAACATTATCAACATCTTAAGAGAAAATTATAATATTCTAATCACAATTACCGATCATATTTATCAAGAAAAAGATTACCAATATATTTACGAAGATATCAAAGATATTCGGATCACAACGGGAATGAATCATTTGCTAAGTTATCTATTAGAAACAAAAAAAGGAAATTTATCTCATATTCAAAAAGTAGAAATCATTGACCAGCAAAAACACTTACTATTTGATATTCATACCAAAAAAAATTTAGAGTTAACCGAAACCATTCGTAATCACGACCGTACTTATTCTCTATTATGGCTATTAGACAAAACGAAAACCGCAATGGGAAGTCGATATCTAAAAATTAATTTAGAAAGTCCCTTAACTGATATCAAAGAATTAATGCGCAGATATAATATTATCGAAAAGTTATTAACTGAATTCATCTTAAAAGAAGAATTAATCAAAGAGTTAGACGAAGTATACGACCTAGAACGTTTAGCTAGTCGTATTAGTTATGGTAATCTAAATGCTAGAGATTTATTACAACTAAAAAATTCTTTAAAAGTTCTCCCAAATATCAAACGTATCCTAAAAGAATTAGAATATGACAAAACCATTGAACCATTAGATGAATTGTATAATTTACTAGAAACAGCTATCTGCGAAGAAGCACCAATCACGATTAAAGAAGGATCTCTAATCAAAGATGGATATCATTTAGAATTAGATGAATTAAAAAGTATTAGAAAAAACAGTAAAGATTTCATTTTACAAATAGAAAATACCGAAAAAGAGCGTACAGGTATCAAGAATTTAAAAATAGGTTTCAATAAAGTATTTGGTTACTATATTGAAGTAAGCAAAGGAAATATTAAAGAAATCAAAGAAGAATACGGTTATGAACGTAAACAAACCTTAGCTAATTGTGAACGTTTTATCACCCCAGAGTTAAAAGAAAAAGAAGAAATCATATTAGGAGCTGAAGAAAAAATTATCAATCTAGAATATCAATTATTCATAGAAATTAGAGATATTGTCCGTCAATACATTACCAGTATTCAATTCACTTCTAAAGTATTAGCGGAAGTAGATATGATGTTAGCTTTAGCTACCGTTGCCGAAGAAAATAATTATGTTAGACCGATCATCACCTTAGAAAGAAGTATTGAAATAAAAGAAGGGAGACACCCAGTAGTAGAAAAAGTAAGTAAACATAATTATGTGCCAAACGATATTATGATGAAAAAAGACATCAACATTCTACTAATCACAGGTCCCAACATGGCTGGAAAAAGTACTTACATGAGACAATTAGCAATTATTATCATTATGGCCCAAATTGGTTCCTATGTTCCTTGTCAAAGTTGTGTAATCCCAATATTTGACCGAATTTTCACCAGAATTGGAGCTAGTGATGACTTAGTAAGTGGAGAAAGTACATTTATGGTAGAAATGAAAGAAGCCAATATTGCTATTAGTGAAGCCACTGAAAATAGTTTAATCCTTTTTGATGAACTAGGACGGGGAACTGCTACTTATGATGGTATGAGTCTAGCACAAGCCATATTAGAGTATATTCATGACAAAATCAGGGCCAAAACTCTATTTTCGACCCATTATCATGAATTAACATCATTAGCACTAGATCTCAAAAATTTGAAAAATGTTCATGTCAGTGCCATCGAAGAACAAGGAAACATCACATTTTTACACAAAATAAAAAATGGAGCAGCAGACAGAAGCTATGGAATTCATGTCGCATCTCTCGCTCAATTACCAAAAAGTTTAATTGAACGCGCTAACGAAATCTTAAACGTTTATGAAAATAAGAACAAGAAAAAACAAAGCTTTACTCAGACAAGCCTCTTCTTAGATTTAGATCAAGAAGAAGAAAACATCAATAGAATTGAAGAACGATTAAAAGAAATTAACCCCTTAGAAATCACACCAATAGAGGCTTTAAACATATTATACGAATTAAAAAACAATCTAAAAGAAAAGAAATAGGAGATATTTATGAAAAACAAAATGAAAAAAATTTATACAATCGAAGATTCAGTAGATTGCTATATGATGATGAATATTATCACAGAAATTTACGGTAAAAAAATTAAAAAAGAGTGTACATTAGAAGAAACTACATTGCTAGTGGAATCCAAATATTATCAAAAATTTTTAAATATAATTACAGATTTTCTATTAAGATATGAAACAAAAGAAAAAATAGAGTGGTTTGATATTTACGAAGAAAAACATCCTTATCAAAACATTAGAGTTGCAGCCTTATGCTTAACTCCTAGTTATTACAAAAAAATTCAAAACAATCCATCGTCACTAGCAGAACTACAGGATTTATATTTTAAACTAGATAAAGATTCACCAGCTGCAAGGGCAACGATTTTAACATCAAGTCAAAATCAATTTGTATATATCGAAAAAGATCTCACTATATATACAAAAGAAACACCGAATGCTTGGAAGAATTTAAAGCAAAATGGCATTCAAGGAATCTTTGAACAACAAAGCAGAAACACACTAAGCCTAATAAGTAATAATATTCAGGAACTTGCCCCATACATTGAAGAATATTCAATGACAAATAGAGTAGGGAAAGTTCTGAGAAAATAAAGTTTTAAGATCACCTAATTCAAGGTGATTTTTTAGTAATATAAGAAAAGAGGGAAATTCCCTCTATTTTTCTCCTTCTTCTAGCATTGTTTGAATAAATATTCCATATCCTTTTTCAGAATCATTCACAATTACATGGGTAACTGCACCAATAATTTTATTATTTTGAATAATAGGACTCCCACTCATTCCTGCCACAACACCACCAGTTTTTTCTAATAATTCCGGGGAAGTAATTTGAAATAATATATTTTTGGTAGGACTACTTTTATTAACTTCTAAAATTTCTATTTCATATTCCTGAATATCACTACCTTCAATTACCGTCCTAATAACTGCCTTTCCTATTCTAACATCGTCTGGTTCTGCAACCTCAATCGCGTCCTTTGTAGAAAACGATCCCATATAAATACCGAATATCCCACTTTCTCTGTTAGCTTTAATAGTACCATAAACATCATCCACATATAGCTTAGCTTGTTTTTCACCAGGTTCTCCATTCCTACTTGGTTTAATACCTGTAATCTCAGATTTGAAAATTTTACCATCCTTAATTTCTACTTTCTGCAAAGTTGATTTATCAGCTATTTCATGTCCCAAAGCACCATAGATATTAGTTTCTGGATCAATATAAGTCAGAGTACCAATTCCATTGATTTGATCTTTCACATATATCCCAGTCTTATATACTCCATTTTCATCTAGTTTTAACGATAAATTGGTTTTCATGCTTTTTCCATTACGAAAGAATGACACTTCTATTTCAGATTGATCTTTATACTTATCTACCAAATCGATCATAGAGTTAATTGATTCCACACCTTCATTTTCAATTTTTTCAATTTGATCACCTATTTTAAAACCAGCCTCTTCGCCAATATAAGTATCGGAAACCTTATAAAAACCAACGATTGTGACATATTTAGATTGTATGTTAATTCCCACATTAGAACCACCAGGAATAATATGAGTCGAATATGCCAATACTATAGATGGAAATAGAGTTACTAAAAGAAGAAAAATAATTTGTAGTTTTTTCTTAAAATTCACATAATCAACTCCTTTTAAAAAAATGACTACAGTATTATTATGATAAAATTTCAATATATTATAAAATGAAAATAATTCCAATAAAAAAAACTACTGAAATAGTCAATAAAAAGCTTAATCTTTTAACGATTGGTATCTTCTGTCTCTTCCATATGAAAATCCTCCAAATGACCATCTTTATTAACAATCTTACTAATAGTAGCTTCTGCTTTTTTTAATTTTTCATCACAAAGTTTCGCAATTTTAGTAGCTTCTGTAAATTGATGAATCGCATCATCTAGTGGGATATTGCCACTTTCTAAATTGTTAACAATTTCTTCTAATCTAGCTAAATTTTCCTCAAATGTCAATTCTTCTTTAGGTTTTGCCATATTATATTTCCTCCTTTATATTTAAGACAACAGCATCTATTTCTCCATCTGTCACATTGATCGTAATAGTATCATCTTTTTTTATTCTTTTAACACTAGTAAGTACTTGATTATTTTTTTTCACAATACTGTATCCTCTTTTAATAGTAAGTAGGGGATTCAATATTTCCAATTTATTAAGAGTATTAAGATATCTAGTAGTCAATTTTTCTAATTGATTTTGTATCAAACTATTTAAATTATGAAACAAAAATTCATAGGTATTTTGATAATTTTGAATTTTAGTAGTCATAATAAAATTCATTTTTTCGAATAAGGCATCAAATTTTTGCTCTTTTACCTCATAAATAGCAATTGGATTTTTTAAAATATAACTATTTTGAATTTTATCTAATTTTTTGTAATAGGTATCCATTTTATAGGACATATTTTGCATTAATCTTAATTTCATTTGATTGAAATAATTATTAAAATCAGAAACATTAGGAACAGCCATCTCTGCAGCTCCAGTTGGAGTAGGAGCTCTTAAGTCAGCAACAAAATCGGCAATAGTAAAATCTATTTCATGGCCAACTGCCGAAATAGTAGGGACCTTACAGTTATAAATTACTCGAGCTACCTCTTCATCATTAAAACACCACATATCTTCAATACTTCCACCACCACGACCAACAATCAACAAATCAATATCAAACTCTTGCGCTTTTTCAATTTGCCTCACAATTTCGGAAGCGGCACTAGCACCTTGCACTAAACTAGGAAATAAAATTGCTTCTGCAATAGGCCAACGACGTTTTAAGGTAGATAGAATATCACGAATAGCTGCTCCAGTCGGAGCCGTAACAATTCCAATTTTACTAGGAAATCTTGGAATTTTTCGCTTATGAGATGGATCAAACAAACCCTCCAACTCTAATTTTCTTTTTAATTTTTCATATTGGATATAAAGATTACCAATTCCATCTTCCACCAAATCTTCCACATAAATTTGATAACCACCAGTTGCCTCATAAACACTAATTCTTCCCGTTATCAACACTCTCATCCCATCTTCTGGCATAAACTTTAATTTAGAAGCGCTAGAAGCAAACATAACTGCATTGATCCTACTAGTTTCATCCTTTAAAGTAAAATAATAATGACCTCTTGTATGAGCTTTAAAATTAGAAATTTCACCTTTTAAAAATATATGATTTAGATGTTGATCATTATCAATTTTAAACTTAATATATCTAGTTAATTGAGCAACTGTAATATACTTCTCTTGCATCTTAATTTCCTTTTTCCTCTAGTTGATGATATATTTCATCTAATACAGCATTAATCATCTTCGTTATTTTTTCATCAGAATATTTTTTAGATAATTCAATTGCTTCATTAATAGCTACAATACTAGGTGTCTTAGTATAACTAAGTTCGTAAATTCCAATACAAAGAATAGCCTGATCTACTTTATTTAGACGATCCATTGGCCAACCCGTTAAATATTGATTAGCAAGTTCATAAATAGCTGATCTATTTTCTAATACACCATAAATGATTTCATTCACAAACTCATTTTCCATCTCCAATTGTTCCTTTTTTAAGGACTCAATATCCATTTCAATAGAAGATTCTTCCAAAATGAAAATTTGATATAAAACTTTCATAACAATTTCTCTTAATTCACTACGATTTTTCATAAACTCACCTACAAAATAGTCTATCATAAAGAATTAAAAAAGTCACTTGATTTATAAATAAAAATAAGAACGTTGGTTTTAAAGAAGGATTACAAGAGGATAAAGCCAGAAAAACTACTAAAATAAAAAAAAGACAATTATATTATAACTAACGGACAAAATAGCATGTAAGAAAAGAATAAGTAATAGAACAAACCACAAAATGATCATGATTTACAACGAACTAAAAATGGCTCAAAACAGAAAAGCAATAGACCTAGATTCCATGATTTATGAGCTATTACTAAAGGTAAAACCAGAAATAAAAATTAAAAAATTAGAGAAAGAGAATAAGGAAGATAAAAAAACAAATTTTCACGTTTAAAGTAAAATTCAAAATATTCCTTCTGCGAAGTATAAGAAAATTCTCCAAAGAAGTAAAATGATGTAGTAAAAGTTAGTGTAAAGAGTTTTGGGGCAAATAATTAAGAAAGTTGAATTTATAATAAATTTGATTTTCTTTTTTTATTTTATATAAAGTTAATATAATTATCAAAATGCAGAAATTTTTCAAA
>JAQXIG010000168.1 GCA_029007685.1 bacterium
CAACAAAGACAATCTAAAAAAAAATAAATTAGTCCCTCTGCAAGCACGTAACTACTTAGAATACCATAAGGAACTATCCCAAGAAGAAAAAAAAGAATTTCTAGGTCAAGTAGGACTACTAACCGAAGAAGAAACCAAAGCCTTAATTTTTGAAGTACTAACTCCCATTGGATATAATATGATGGTAACCCCGAAAGAAATCGATTTTTTAATTGATAAGCTTGCTGACCTCATTGCTCAAAGTATAAATTGCGCTCTACATAAAAATTTCGACATTTAACGCCTCTTCACTCTGCTAGAATAAAGAAAAAGAAAGTAGGGGAGAAGATGGCAAGATTAAAAAAAAGAAAAAAGAAAAAATTCCCATATAAATTTTTTTTAATACTAGGAGCAGGCGTTTTTTCTTTTTCTTATTTTCTAACTTCACAAGCCTTAAAACTAAACATTTCCAACGAAGAATTTTTGCGCTTATTATTATCTCAGAATAACCCACATATCGATAATCAAATCCCTAAAAAAAGCATCCTCAATAACTTTTTGTCTTTCATCAGTAGTGCTACACTAAAAAAACCAAGCAGTATTATCAAAAATAACTACACTTTTAACAACTATTCTAATAACTCTAGTGATGAGCAAGAACCAACTTCTACTACTAGCGAATACATCTATGATCCATATCCTGAAAAAAAAACAAAAGAACCAATTGTTTATCTATATAATACCCATCAACTAGAAGAATATCAAAATGAAAATACCGCCTCCTACAACATAACTCCAAACGTTATGATGGCGAGCTATATCTTAAGAGAAAAATTAGAAGAAAAAGGAATTCCTACCATTGTCGAAGAAAATAATGTATCAGAAATTCGCAAAATAAATAATTGGAATTACGCTGCAAGCTATAAAGTAACAAAATTATTAATGGAAGATGCCTATAGTAAAAATCCGACGCTCCAATATTTTATCGATGTTCATCGGGATTCTGTAAAGAAAAACATTTCGACAGTAACCATCAACGATAAAAATTATGCTCGAGTTTTATTTATCGTCGGCTTAGAAAATCCCAATTATCCAAAAAATTTAGAAATAACCACTGCCATAAACGATTTAATAATAACATCGCACCCAAATTTAAGTAGAGGAATCTATAAAAAACAAGGATCCGGAGTAAATGGAGTTTACAATCAAGATTTTCATGAAAACACTATCTTAATTGAAATAGGTGCTCATGAAAATACCATTGACGAAGTATACAATACGATAGAAGTAGTTGCAGCTGCCCTAGAAAAATATATAGGAGGAAAAAATGAATAAAAACAACGTTGTAAGAATTATAGGATTAACCTTATTATTTTTGTATATTGGCTTATATTTCGCATCCAACGCTGGATACATCGATTATCAAGCCAAAAATCAAATGGTACTAACCGAAGAACAAATCAAAAAATTTGAACAAGACGTCAAAGAAAACAAAGCAATTGATATTGAAAACTATATCACAAATAAGGAAGAAATGTATGATAATAACATTTCTAGAATGTCCTTAAATATATCACGTACAATCAGCACAACATTTGAATCAGCACTAAACTTCGTCTTTGAAAAACTAGAAAAAGCAATGAATAGAAAGTAACCTTTCCAAACAAATCTTCAGTCCGTATATAGAAGACTATAAATCTCAGTGAAAAAGCACTATAATTATAATTGTTTTTCTGCTATAATAATTACGGTGATAAAAATGAAACAAACTAACATTCGTAATTTTTCTATCATTGCCCATATTGATCATGGCAAAAGTACCTTAGCAGATCGGTTGCTAGAAGAAACCGGGGCCTTAGAAAAAAGAGAACTAAAACAACAAACCTTAGATTCCATGGATATCGAAAGAGAACGAGGGATCACCATAAAATTAAATGCTGTAGAGTTAAACTATCATAATGAAAATGAAAATTATCTGCTACATTTAATAGATACTCCTGGACATGTGGATTTTTCTTATGAAGTAAGTAGAAGTTTAGCGGCTTGTGAAGGAGCTTTATTAGTAGTTGATGCTGCTCAAGGAATGGAAGCACAAACATTAGCAAATTTGTATTTAGCTTTAGAACATGATTTAACGATTATTCCTGTTATCAATAAAATTGATTTACCAAACGCTAATATCGAAAAAGTAAAAAAAGAATTGATGGATACAGTTGGTTTTAACGAAGATGAATTTATTTTAACCAGTGCCAAAACTGGAGAAGGAATCAAAGAGTTACTGCATGCTATCGTCACTAGAATACCACATCCGAAAGGAGACAAAAACGGGAAATTACAAGCTTTAATTTTTGATAGTTTCTTCGATTCTTATCGTGGAGTAATTATCTCCTGTCGGATCGTAAATGGAACGCTACGCAAAAAAGATAAAATCTATCTAATGGAAACAAAAGCTAGTTATGAAGTAGTAGAACTCGGTATCACTACACCAAAAGAAGTAAAAAAAGAAGAACTAACAGTCGGAGATGTTGGCTATATCACGGCAGCGATTAAAGATATTTCTGATATCAAAGTAGGGGATACCATTACTCTTGAGAACGATAAAGCAACGTCTCCACTTCCTGGCTATCAAGCAATGAAACCAATGGTCTTCTGCGGTCTATATCCGATTGAGTCCAACAAATTTGAAGATCTAAGAGAAGCTTTAGAAAAATTAAAACTAAACGACGCTTCTTTAATCTTTGAGCCAGAAACCTCAGAAGCCTTAGGGTTCGGCTTCCGCTGTGGTTTTTTAGGATTACTGCATATGGAAATCATCGAAGAAAGAATTGAACGAGAATTCGGAATTGAAATCATCGCAACTAGTCCTAGCGTAATTTATGAGGTAGAACTAACTGACCAATCAATTATCATGATCGATTCCCCAGCAAAAATGCCAGAACGTCAAAAAATCTCCAAAATTAAAGAACCCTACATCAAAACCAATATTTTTACTCCAAGTGACTACATAGGAGCTATTATGGAATTATGCCAAAACAAACGAGGAAACTACATCAATATGGAATATCTAGATAGTACGAGAGTAAATATCCATTATGAATTACCATTATCTGAAATCGTTTACGACTTTTTCGATAAATTAAAATCCTACACCAAAGGCTATGCTTCCTTCGATTATGAATTAATCGGTTACAAAGAAAGCAACTTAGTAAAAATGGATATTTTATTAAATGGAGATATTGTCGATGCTTTAAGTAGTATTGTTCATAAAGATCATGCTTACAATCGGGGTAAAAATGTTGTAGAAAATTTAAAAGAGCTAATACCTCGCCAAATGTTTGAAGTGCCAATTCAAGCATCGATTGGCAATCATGTCATCGCTAGAACCGATATTAAAGCCTTAAGAAAAAATGTCTTGGCAAAATGTTATGGTGGAGACATTACAAGAAAGAGAAAACTATTAGAAAAACAAAAAGAAGGAAAAAAACGAATGAAGCAAATTGGTAGTGTAGAAGTACCACAAGAAGCTTTTTTAGCAGTATTAAAAATGGAAGAAAAATAAAAAGAAAGTAGGAAAGAAAAATGAGTGAAGAAATTAAACAAGTATATGATCAATTTGATCAAGCAATCATTGGCAACAAAACCTGGGCCGAATTAAAACCCAGTGAAGTAAATCTTTTGTTTAATCCAGAAACCAAACAAGAATTTTTAGCCAAAATCGAAGAGGCTAGAAAAAATTTAGTAGAACCGTTAGAAAGATCAGCAATCGCAACTGGGAGATTTCAATACATATATCAAAGCGAAGGTACAGAATTAAGTATTCGTGAGCAACTAGTTCAACTAGGAAATTTCTTTAGAATGAATGGCTATACTGATGCACAAATGAAAGAACTTTTGTATGAATCCTCTCCAGATGAATTTTCTTACCGCAACGATTTTGAGGAGATTACCCATCACCACTCCACAAAATAATGATTACGAGTATCTATATTCACATTCCTTTCTGTGAACACATCTGTAGTTATTGTGATTTTTCCAAAGTGTTTTACCAAAAAGAATTAGTAGACAAATATTTAGAAAGTTTAAAAAACGAAATATCTCAAATTCCAAAAGATCATTGGTATCAAACTATTTATATTGGGGGAGGAACCCCTTCTTCTTTAAATATGGATCAACTAACCAAACTTTTTTCATTACTAGCAGATATTAATTTAGCCAAAAATTATGAATTTACAATAGAATGTAACATTGAAAATATCACCACTGAAAAACTCAAACTATTTAAAAAAAATCGTGTGAATCGCTTAAGTATAGGAGTAGAATCATTTAACAATGCAAAATTGACCTTTTTAGAAAGAAATTATCACTATGATGACATCAAACCCAAAATAAAACTAGCAAAAAAACTAGGCTTTCAAAATATCAACATTGATCTAATGTATGCCTTGCCAGGAGAAACTCTAAATGATATGAAAGAGGAACTCAATCAATTCCTATCATTAAATATTAACCATGTATCCATTTACTCCCTCATCATTGAAGATCATACCAAACTAGGTATTCAACAGTTAAAGCCGATCGATGAAGAACTAGATCGTCAAATGTATGACTTAATCAATCAAGAATTAATCAAACATGGTTATATCCACTATGAAATCAGTAACTTTTGTCTGCCTGGATATCAATCCCAACACAATATCACATATTGGCGAAATCAGCCATATTATGGTCTTGGTTTAGGTGCTAGTGGTTATATAGGAAAGATACGTTATACCAACACTAAAAGCATCAATCGTTATTTAGAAGGAAAATATCGTCACGAAGAGACATACATCAATTCTGTACAAGATAGAGAAAATGAAATTATGTTAGGATTTCGTACCATAGAAGGAATATCGAAAATAAAATTTAAAGAAAAATTTAAAAAAAATTTAGAAGAATTCTATAATATCGATTGGCTACTAAAAAAACAAATTTTAATCAGTGATCCAGAAAAGTATTATATTCACCCCAAGTATTGGTACATTTTAAATGAAATTTTAGTTAAGTTTATAGGAGAGTAGTAACATGAAAAAAATGGAAGTTTTTAAAAAAGAATATGAATATATTAAAAATATTGAATTATTAGAAGATTATAAAAAATTAGTGGATAGTCTTCCAGATTACTTCTTTGAAATACCAGCATCCTCAACAGGTAAATATCACCCTAAATTTTCTTTAGGTGAAGGTGGATTAGTAAGACATACCAAAGTCGCCGTTCGTTGCGCATATGAATTATTAGAAAATCCTTGTATTGGAGATAAATACACCAAAAGAGAAAAAGATTTGATGTTAATTGCCATGACGTTACATGATGGAATGAAATCAGGAAATCCAAAGGAAAAATATACAAGAGCAGATCATCCATTATTAATCTGTGAACACATACGTGCCCAACAAAACAGTATGATAAAATTAACGGAAGAAGATATCGAATTTATCTGTGATGTAATTGCTAGTCACATGGGTCCTTGGAATACTGACTATTTAACGAAAGAAGAGATTTTACCTAAACCAAAAACCAAATATCAAAATTTTGTTCATATGTGTGATTATTTAGCTAGTCGTAAGTTTATTAATGTAGAATTTGATAACAAAAATGATATTTGTGAATAATCGAATAAATGTACGACTCTCATTGACTAACCCTCAAAAACAAAGTATAATATAAATATAGAGGATTGATATTATGAAAGAAAAAGGAAAGTTAGTTGTAATTGAAGGAACCGACTGCTCTGGAAAAAATACACAAGCAGTATTATTAAGCAAAAAACTACAAGCTATGGGATATAAGGCCGTAAACCTATCATTTCCTATGTATGATAGCCCAACTGGTAAAATCATAGGTGGTTGTATTTTAGGAAGAAAAGACATAGGAGAGTGCTATTTTGAAGAAGGAAGTAGCAACATCGATCCTAAAATATCAGGACTTTACTATGCTGCAGATAGAAAATATAATTTTGCCAAAATAGAAAACTATTTAAATGAAGGATATTTTGTCATACTAGATCGCTATGTAAGTTCCAATATGGCTCATCAAGGAGCCAAAATAAAAAATGCAGAAGAACGTTTTCATTTCATTCGCTGGATAGATAAATTGGAATACTGGCTTTTAGAATTACCCAAGGCAGATTATACATTTTACTTACATGTTCCTTTTTCTATAACCAAAAAACTTATGAAAAATCGTCAAGTTTTAGATGAGATTGAAAAAGATGATGAACATCTCATCCAAGCAGAAGAAACATATAAAGAATTAGCAGAACTATATCATTGGAACACTATCCACTGCATGAATGTGGAAACAGAACAACTAAAAAACGTCGATGAGATCAACAATGAAATCATGAATCATTTATTAACCACTTAAAAAAACTAGATCATCAATGGAACAACCAACTTTTACAAATAAGGGAAAACGGATAGTAAATCAGTTCCCTTTTTTAGTGTTTCTAAATAAAAAAAACTAGAAAATTTCTAGTAACTCTATATTAAAAATTAATTAATTCAAGAAATATTAACTTACAAAAAAAGAATACATATAAACATTCTTATATTTCAGTCATCACTTGCGATACCTGTTGAACAGCTGAAATTGGTTCAGGTGGATTCTGTGCCTGTGCTACCGGTTCTGTTTTAGTTTGAATAACAGTTTGCGATGTAGGACGTAAGTTAGGATCTACCTCAACATCCATCTCAACCAATTTATAAATCTCATCAAAAGTAGTATAACCTTGTAATACCTTGTTTAATCCATCCTGCAGTAAAGTTACAGTATGATTACGTCTATAAACCATATCTCGAATCTCTTCCTTTTTACTTCCTTCCTCCCCAATAATATCTCGAAGTTCCTCATCAATTAATAAAACTTCTTGAATCGCAATTCTTCCTAAATAACCATTCATACAATGATCACAACCATTAGCTTGCCAAATTTCTGGAACATGCAATCGAAGCGCTGAACGAAATACCTGATTTTCAAATGGAGTAGTAGCTCGAACCGTTCGGCAATGTGGACATAACCTACGAGCAAGTTTTTGTGAGATAATTCCTTCTAAGGCACTAGACAACAAATAACGTTCTACATCCATATCTAACAATCTTTCAATCGTACTAAGTGAATTATTAGTATGAATAGTAGACAAAACCAAATGGCCTGTAATCGAAGCGCGAACTGCAATTCTAGCAGTTTCACTATCACGAATTTCTCCAATCAAAATAATATTAGGATCTTGTCTTAAAATAGAACGTAAAACCGTCGCAAAGTCCAATCCAATATCTGAATTTACCTGTACTTGGTTAATTCCCTCAATGTTCATTTCAATTGGATCTTCTACTGTAATAATATTGGTATCTTCCTTGTTTAAGGCCTGTAGCATAGAATACGTAGTAGTACTTTTACCACTACCAGTAGCTCCTGTCACCAGTACAATTCCATTAGGAACCGAAATCATTCGCTTTACCTTTTCTAAATTTTCTGGCGAAAAATCTAAACTTTCCAATCCCTCTAAACTCCTACTATAATCCAAAATACGGATAACCACTTTTTCTCCTAAGTTAGTAGGAAGGACAGAAACACGCATATCCAAGTCAATATCATCAATTTTACCCTTGATTGCTCCATCTTGTGGCAAACGATTTTCAGTAATGTTCATACCTGAAATTAACTTAATCCTAGTAACAACATTTCTTTGGCTATCTTTTGGAATGATGGTATGATCATTTAACGACCCATCTACACGAACGCGAACTTTAAGACCTTCCTCTACAGGATCAAAATGAATATCCGATGCACGCGATTTTACACCAACCAATATTATTTGGTTTACCAAGTCGACTATCGGGGTATTCTCAACATCATATTTAATCATAACTATTCTCCTATTTTATTCTTTTTATTTTCCCTATGGTATTTTTACATAATCTATTATATAATATTTCTAGAATAGAATCAATAAAGGATTGTGAGTTTATGAAAAGAATAAATAATAAAGGGGTCATTTTACTAGAAACACTATTAGTAAGTGTCTTTATTTTAAGCATTTTTATCTTTGTTTACCGTAACAGTATCCCTATGATGGGGCTCTACAAAAAATTAGAAACCTTTGATGATATAGACAGTGTATATGCTGCTAATACCATTAAAAATCTCATCGTTACTGAACTTTCTGATGACAAGATTGAAAATTCATTCAATGGGAAGACCTATGTTGACGTTTCGAGCTGCGATACAATCAATTCCGATGAAAAGTGGCAAGGTTATTGTAATACTTTAAAAAATTTGCTTGATATTACAGAAAACGACATGATCTATATCACCAGATATGATGTAAGTAACTTCCGTAACGACATAATGGAAAATAATGCTATCAATGCCAATTTCCGTGAGTATGTAAAAACAGTGACTGACCAGGAATCCTTTTATGATCCTGCTAACACCACTAGAAAAATAAATGGACGATTCCGGATCTTTATCTCTAGAACCGTTCCAAAGACAGATGGAACTACTATTACCAAATATGCAAATATTGGTATTTACCAAACCATTAATAGGGAATGAGGGAATCAATATGAAAAAATTAAATCAAAAAGGGCTAACACTAATTGAAGTAATCATGACTTTCACCTTAATTATGGTAATCATTGCCGGATTACTAACAATTATTATGAATTACCGTCACCGAATTAGTATCGAGAGTAAAAGACTAGAACTAGTTACATACAAAAATACCTTAACCAAAGAAATCCAAGATGATATTTTAAAACTAGGACTACGAGAAATTAATGAAGAAGGGGATTGTGTAATCCCCGATCAATTTAGTAGTTGTAGCAATATAGTATTTAAAAATGGAGAAGAAAAAATATTAGCCATTTCCAAAATCGACGATGAGGACCCCGAGAAAGAGTTACAATTACTAAACAATAAATATATTCAATATGGTGACACCAAATACCCGATTAAAGATGAACTGCCAGAAAACCCACCAGAAGGTAGAGAACTAAGCGACTTTCAAACCATTTTCTTAACAGAAGGTAGTTTCGTACAAAAAAATACTATACAGTTAGCTGATGATACTCAAGCTAACATTTATAAAATCGACATCTATTTAGAGCACATCGATTATGAAGATGATTTTGGAATTCATATTGTAGCATCTGATGTTGCTTTATCAGCAAATTCATTAGTAACAGATTATGGCTATACCGGAGGTATGCAAACTTATACCGTTCCTGCCACCGGAACCTATAAAATTGAATTATGGGGTGCATCTGGTGGCAATAAAGGCCAGAACCCCGGTGGAATGGGTAGCTACACAAAGGGCTTTATTTCCTTAACCAAAGGCACGAATTTATACCTTTATGTAGGTGGTGCTGGATCAGAAAACAGTATTAAAGGTGGCTATAACGGCGGAGGAGCAAGTACACAATCAGAAAACGGAAGCCCTGGCGGTGGGGCAACAGACATCAGAATGGTAGGTGGAGAATGGAATGACTTTGCCTCTCTAAAATCCAGAATTATGGTCGCTGCTGGTGGCGGTGGTGCTAACTCAGAAGGAAAAGGCGGAAATGGTGGTGGTCTTAATGGCTATGATGGAACATCTGCTAATCAAACCAATGGTACAGGGGGAACCCAATCAAAGGGTGGAAACACCAAAGAATCAGATATAGCTACGAACACCATTCAGGAGAAAATCAGCGGTGGTTTCGGCAAAGTATTATCAGATGCACAAAGCGGCGCTGGCGGAGGATGGTTCACTGGGGGAAGTGCTACAAATGGTGGAGCTGGCGGAGGCTCATCCTATATCTCCGGTCATAAAGGCTGTGCTGCAATCAGTGAAAACGCTACCGAAGATAATGTAACTACAACTGAGACTACTTCTACCGACAAAGATTATCAATTCAGCAACACCCTCATCATCGACGGAGATGGCAATCTTGGTGACAACTCAGTAACAGACCAAACTATCATGCCAAGTTATGATGGTAAAACTAATGATGTAGGAAACAAAGGAGATGGCCATATCAAAATCACTTATTTATGAATTTAAAAAGATAACATATAAGAAAAAT
>JAQXIG010000169.1 GCA_029007685.1 bacterium
AGATCTATTTGGTTTTGGCGAAAAAACAGGAGTAGACTTAAACGGAGAATCTAAGGGGATTATTTTTCCTTTAGATAAAGTAGGAGAGTTAGAGTTAGTCACAACAGCTTTTGGGCAAGGAGTAAGTGTGACTCCAATACAACAGGTAACCGCTGTATCATCTATCGTGAATGGTGGTAAATTATATCAACCGCATATTGTAAAAAATATTCTTGAGCCAGAAACTAATACTATTATTGAATCAAAAAGTCCGACCTTAATAAGAAATACCATCAGCGAAGAGACTTCAGCTAAAATGCGTTATGCCTTAGAAACAGTGGTAGCACTAGGTGGAGGAAAAGCAGCATATATCGACGGTTATCGAGTAGGAGGGAAAACAGGTACTGCTCAGAAGGTCGAAAATGGTAGATATTTAGTCAACAACTATATTATGAGCTTTATGTCTGTGGTTCCTTCTAATGATCCCCAAGCCGTTTTATATGTAGCACTAGATAACCCTAAAAATACAGCACTTCTTTCCAGTTATACTACAACTCCTATCGCTAGAAGAATTCTGTTAGATATCATCGATGCACTAGATATTCCAAAACAAGAAGGGCAAGTAATAAAAGATTATACTTGGGAAGATAAAATCTATTATGATGTACCAAATGTCGAAAATATGAATATAAAAGAAGCAAAAAAATTATTAACTAATTGGAACCTAGAATATGTAGGAAGTGGCAATATTGTAATTACACAAAGTCCAAAAGCTGGAGAAAGGCTAGCGGCTGACGACACGATAGTATTATTGTTGGGCGATGAATAAAAAGATAGTAGAAACACAAGTAATTGTTATGAAATCAACCAAAGTAACCTTTATCGCTCCTACCATTGATAATAGTTAGTAAAAAGAAAGAAAAATTATTGGAAAAAATCACGTCAAGAATAAAAGAATTGGAAAAACTAGGACTAAAACACCACGAAATAATAAACAAACTAAAAAAGATCAGTTGAAGTAATGAATAAAAGTAGAAAAAAGTACTTAGAAATAGTAAAACTCACTATCATAAGAAAAACTACTATGATATTATCATTTCACTGAGCTCTTTTCTTTTTGGGATAAAAAAAGAACAAACTCATATAATGAAATAGAAAGAGCTGGGTGTAAAATTTTGTATAGTTAAAAATTCCCTCGTGGAAATCTAGCAGATATGTAGTATAATTTAATACAGAAATAGGAGTGATGATATGTTAATACTAACCAAAACTATGTTTGCGATTATGATTGGTTTTCTAGGTGCTGTAGTACTAGGATTGTTCTTAGTACCAATGTTAAAGAAATTAAAAGTAGGGCAACGAATTAGTGTTTTTGTAGGAGAAAGTCATAAAAAAAAGGAAGGAACTCCAACTATGGGAGGACTCATCTTTATCATTCCCACCTTACTGGCAGCACTCTTTTTAATCGTAACCAAAAAGATGTCATACACTTCTAATCTCGGCATTGTCTTACTAGTGTTTGTAGGTTATGCCATCATCGGCTTTTTAGATGATTATCTAAGTATTAAAAAGAAAAACAATGAAGGATTAACAGAATTTCAAAAGCTCTTTGCTCAAATTGTATTAGCTCTAATATTTTTCTTTATGTATTTAAAAAATGGTGGTCAGACTTCTTTAGTGGTTTCCACCCTTGGTATTGATATTGAAATGGGATGGATGTATGGGCTATTTATCTTATTTTTATTAGTTGGTGCAAGTAATGCTGTCAATTTAACAGACGGGTTAGATGGTCTGGCGGGGGGGTTATCAGCCATTGCCTTTATTGCTTTTAGCTTAATTTCTATGGTGGTTGGTTTTGAAGATTTAGGAATTTTCACTTTTATTTTAGTAGGATCCTTAGTAGGATTCTTGATATACAATACCTATCCCGCTAAAATATTTATGGGTGATACCGGAAGCTTAGCTCTGGGGGGCGTAATAGCCGCTATTGCGATTTTGACTCATCGTGAAATTACCTTAGCAGTAGTAGCTGGAGTATTTCTAGTAGAAACATTATCTGTAATTCTCCAAGTATTCTGGTTAATGGTATTCAAAAGAAAGTTATTCTTAATGACACCACTTCATCATCATTTTGAAAAACTAGGTTGGCACGAAAGAGATATCGTCAAACTATTCTGGGTATTCGGCTTAGTGTTAGCTATGGGTGGTATTTTCTTCGGTGTTTGGTTATAAAACATAGAAAGGTGATAAAATGAAAAAAAACAAAATAGATCCTGTTCTTTTTATCGCTGTAATAGTTTTAATATTATTTGGACTCGTAATGATTTATTCTGCTTCTTCTATTTGGGCTGAATATAAGTTTAATGATAGCTTTAAGTACGTTAAACAACAAGCATTATTTATCGTAATAGGGATTGTATTAATGATTGGAGTATCAAAAATAGATTATATAAAGTACTATAAGAAGACAAATTTAATTTTAACAGTTTGTCTTCTTTTATTAATACTTGTCCTAATTCCAGGTATTGGTAGCGTCAGAAACGGGAGTCAAAGTTGGTTTGGTATCGGTTCTTTCGGAATACAACCTAGTGAATTCGCCAAATTGGGACTTATTATTTTTACTGCTAAATATTTATCCAACAATAATAAATTCCTAAAAGATATTAGAAAAGGGGTAGTCCCAATCCTATTAGTGTTATTTACCATTTTTGGATTAATTATGCTACAACCAGATTTTGGAACAGGAATGATTATTGTAGTCAGTATATTAGCAATGCTATTTATCGCTGGTGTTAATATAAAATTCTTTATCGGATTAGGGGCTATCGGGGTAGTAGGAATCGTAGTATTAATTGCGATTGCTCCTTATCGTATGGACCGTATCACTTCCTTTCTAGATCCATGGAAAGATCCTCTAGGAACAGGTTTTCAAATTATTCAAAGTTTATACGCCATAGGTCCAGGTGGACTACTAGGACAAGGGTTTCTAAATTCCAGACAAAAACAGTTTTATCTTCCAGAGCCTCAAACTGATTTTATTTTTTCCATTATTAGTGAAGAATTCGGAGTATTAGGAGTAGTGATTGTATGTGGTCTATTTTTAACTATTCTTTATCGAGGAATTAAAATAGCTCTAAATACTAAGGATCATTTTTCAAAATATCTAGCTTTTGGAATGATTTTTCAAATGATGATACAAACAGTAATGAATCTAATGGTCGTAATTGGCTTAATACCAGTTACTGGGGTAACCCTACCTTTTCTTTCATATGGGGGAAGCTCACTATTAATATCAATGATAAGTATTGGGATACTTTTAAATATAAGCAGGTATAGTAATAAGTAATTTGTGTTTCCTAGACAATAAAAGAATAGAAAAAAAACATAATGAATTTACTTAAACATTCCAATAATAGAATAGTAAAGACAGAATAAAATAATGTCAACAGGCTAAAAAAACGAATAAAAACATCATATTATTATTAAAAAGTTACGGAACATCATATAATTATGATATAATCATAAATAGATAGGGTGATCAAATGAAAGTAATCGTAAGTGCTGGTGGAACTGGAGGACATATTTATCCTGCTTTATCGATCATTGCTAAAATTAAAGAAAAAGAACCAAGTAGCGAAATTCTATATATCGGAACAACAGATCGTATGGAACATACCATTAT
The DNA here is from genome assembly GCA_029007685.1 of bacterium. GTDB lineage: Bacteria > Bacillota_I > Bacilli_A > RF39 > UBA660 > Alloscybalousia. The sequence continues at coordinate 3,662 of JAQXIG010000169.1, forward strand.
TCCTGAAAAAAAAATTCCATATTTTGCAATCGAAATGAAAGGATTAAATCGTAAAAATATTTTCAAAAACATAAGTGTCTTGAAAAATTATTGTCATAATGTAAAAATATTAAAACAAGAAATAAAAAAATTTAACCCCGATATTGTAGTTGGGGTTGGTGGTTATGTAACGGCCCCTGTGATTTACAGTGCTAAAAAATTAGGATATAAAACTTTTATTCATGAACAAAACTCGATTCCTGGTTTATCTAATAAGTTTTTAATGCACTATGTAGACAAAGTAGGAGTAAGCTTACCGGATTCTATTCAATACTTTCCAAAAGAGAAAACCATATTGACTGGTAATCCTCGAAGTGAAGAAGTTTTTTACGCTAAAGAAGTAAGTAAAAAAGAATTGGGCCTTTCTCTAACGGAACACAAAAAATTAATTGTAATCGTGATGGGTTCTCTTGGTTCTACTACCATGAATAAGAAATTAAAGGATACTTTACCATTATTTGCAACCAAAGAATACGAAGTGGTGTTTATTACCGGAAAAAATTATTGTGATGAATACAAAAAAATAAAAACTAGTACCAATGTCAAAATTGTTCCTTATTTAGATAATATGGCTCAAGTGTTAAAAAAAACAGATATCATTGTATCACGTGCTGGAGCTAGTAGCATCGCTGAAATTACCGCACTAGGAATTCCTAGTATTCTAATTCCCAGTCCTTATGTAACACACAATCACCAATTAAAAAATGCCCAAGCCTTAAAAAAACAAAGAGCAGCTTTCATTTTAGAAGAAAAAGATTATGATGGAGAAAAATTAGTCGCGATGATCGAATCTTTATTAACGAACAAACAAGAATATGATATATTAAAAAACAATGCACAAAAATTAGGAATAACCAATAGTGCTACTAAAATTTATCAAGAAATTAAAAACTTAATAGATGGAGAACAAACATGAAAGAACTAATCAAAGAATTAAAAAAAGAAAATTACGGAAAAATATTGACCGATGTGTCACTAAAAGAATATACCACATACAAAGTAGGCGGAATCGCCAAAGCTATAATTTTTCCAGATAATACAGAAAAATTAGTAAAACTAATAAAAAAATTAAAAGCAACCAATACCAAATTTATGATTTTAGGGTTTGGATCTAATGTTTTATTTAGTGATAAAGAGTATGAAGGAGTCATCATTAAATTGGATCACTTCAACCATATTCAATTTGAAAAAAATAAAGTAATTGCTGGAGCAGGAGCCTCTTTAATGAAAATTGCATTAATGAGTGTTCGCAAAGGCTTAACGGGATTAGAATTCGCAACTGGAATTCCAGGTTCTATTGGTGGGGCCGTTTATATGAATGCAGGAGCTTACAAAAGTGATATGGGATATGTCGTTAGTAAAATTAAAGTACTAACCCCAAGTTTACGCATTATTACTATGGTAAATCGAGAATTGAATTTTCATTATCGCACATCGTTTCTTCAAAAAAATAAAGGTTATATCTGCTTGGAAGCTACCATAAAATTAAAACCAGGCAATAAGGAATTAATTGAAGAAATCGTTACTGAAAGAAAAAAAAGAAGAATAGAAGGTCAACCACTAGAATACCCATCAGCTGGTAGTGTCTTCCGCAATCCCGAAGGCTTATTTGCTGGAAAATTAATAGAAGATTTAGGTTACAAAGGTCTGATAAAAGGAGGAGCACAAATCAGTCAAAAGCATGCTAATTTTATTATCAATCAAGATCATGCCAAAGCAGCAGATATCAAAGAACTAATCGAATTCATCCAAGATGAAGTAAAAGAAAAATACAATATTAATCTAAAGGTAGAACAAGAATTTATTAATTGGGAGTAATAAATATGTCACAGAAAAGCCAGAAAAAACGACGATTGAAAATAATACCAGTAATGATCATCTTACTGGTTTTACTTGCGTTATACGGATTAATTCGTTGGATATACACGTTTCCCATTACAAATATTTATATAGAAGGAAATCATTATTTAAAAGATCAAGAAATTATTGAGCTGGCCAAAATCGATCATTATCCCAGTTTTTTAGGGACCAAAGAAAAAAATATCCAAAAACATATTCAAAAGAATCCACTAGTATTCAAAGTAACCGTACAGAAAAAGTGGTGGGGAACAATTAAAATTAAAGTGGAAGAATATAATGTTTTATTCAGACAGTACAACGATGATCAATTAGTAGTATTAGAAAATAAAAAAGAAATCCAAGACCCAACCAATCAATATTCTGTTCCTAAATTATTAAACTATGTACCAGACAACAAATATAATCAATTTATAAAAGGAATGAATCAAGTTGATGAAGATATTAAAAATTTAATCTCAGAAATCACGTATTTACCAAACGAACAAGATAAAGATCGTTTCCTATTATATATGGTAGATGGTAATTACGTTTATCTAACATTGACCAAATTTAAACAAATTAATTATTACGAAGATGTACTAAAAAAATTAAAAGGCCAAAAAGGAATTCTTTATCTAGATTCTGGCAATCATTTTCGAATTATGAGTGAGTAGGTGAAAAAATGCAAAGAGTCATTCGAACGGTATCAATAATATGTGCCTTATTTTTAAATATGAAGGGAATTTACGAAAACAAAGTAACTGGCAGTAATATTTTTACCAACCATATCATAGTGATAGGAACCATTTCTATCATAATTTTTATTCTCTATCGAAAGAATTGGACTGAAAAAAGCAAACTTTCTGAGAAAATATTAGCCATCCTTTTTTCGTTGTTTACAGTAATTGGTAATAGTTATTTAGAAATTGCTTCTTGGAATCTAGTGTTCGGTAGTTTCAGAATCTTTTTTCTTGCTATACTCCAAATGCTTGGTTACTTTTTCTTATATCAGCAAGGACTAATACTTTTGCGCAAAATAATCAAAAACAACAATCTAAAACCCTTAAATCCTCAAAATCAAAAATTAAAGAAATGGTTAATCATATGGGAAAAGCATCCCTTTTTATATAGCCTAATAGTAATTATCATGATGTGGTTAGTCTATATAATAGCTTTTTATCCTATTATTTTATCACCAGATCCTAGTTTTCAAATTAAACAATATTTTAACGAATACACCAAATATATTGAATGGGTAATTCCAAGAGATAATACAATTCATATGACCACACACCACCCAACTATCCACACCTTTTTATTGGGAGGATGTATTCAATTAGGAAGTAAAATAATCGACGATAATTTTGGACTATTCATCTATTCCATTCTTCAAACCTTATGTTTAGCCTCCGCCCTTGCCTATAGCATTTTCTTCTTAAAAAAACACCAAGTTAGCAATAAATATCGTTTAGTATTATTAGGAATTTATTCCCTAGTTCCCATGTTTCCATTATATGCAATGTCAGCAGTGAAAGATACTTACTATACAGCTTTTATGATTTTATATGTACTAGCATTATTTGACATCGTTAAAACTTACAACTTTAAAAAAATACCATGGCAATATTTAGCCTATATAGGATTATTAATGACTTTAATCTCTTTGTTTAGAAATAACGGCTTCTATGTAATAATACTTTCTTTTCCATGGCTAATCCTATCTTATAAAAAAAATCGATGGCCATTCCTACTAACCTTTATCTGTTTCTTTACCATATATCAAAGCTACAATAAAGTATTAATTCCTAAGTTAGGAATTAGTGATGGCAGTATTAGAGAAGTGTTGTCTATTCCTTTTCAACAGACGGCTAGATATGTCAAAGAATACGAAACAGAAATTACACAAGAACAACAAAAAATAATCAATAATATGTTAGGATACAGCGACTTAAAAGATCGCTATGATCCTGAAAAAGCTGATCCCGTAAAAAATATGTACAACAAAGATATCACTTCAAATGAGTTAAAAGATTATTTCACCAAAGTATGGTTAGTAGGCCTAATCAACCATCCAACAACCTACATTCAAGCCACCCTAAACAATATTTATGGATATTTTAACCCCAATTCCACTAACTGGTATGTGTACTATAAATATGATGATAGAATTACTCAAAATAATTTAGTAGATTATCATTATAATTCACTGTCATCTCTAAGAAATATTTTGTCAAGTTATGGTGTGAGTTTCCCATACATCCCGGTAATAGGACTGATATCTAATATTGGTGTCAATACTTGGTCCTTACTGATTATGAGTACTTATTTAATAACGAATCGTAAAAAAGAATACCTAATTACGTTAAGTCCATTATTATTATCGGTATTAGTATGTATCGCATCCCCAGTCAACACGTATTTTAGATATGCAATGCCATATATTTTCATCATGCCAACCTTAATTGGCTTAATTGTGAAAGAACTAAAACAATTCACTGATTAATCTAAATAGCATCAAAAAAATTGATCTAATGTGAAAAATAGTGTATAATGATGAAGTAAAAAACGGGAAGTAGGAGAAAAAATGGAAAAAATATATATTTTTGGGCATCAAAAACCCGATAGTGATTCCGTAATTAGTGCCATTACGTTATCATACTTAAAAAATCAATTAGGCATGAATACAGAACCTAGAGTATTAGGTGAAATCAATAATGAAACCAAATTTGTATTAAATTATTTTAAAGTACCAAAACCAGAAATATTGTATGATGTAAAACTACAATTAAAGGATTTGAATTATCATAAAGGAATGTTTCTAAACCAAAAATGTTCTATCAAAGAAACTTATGATTACATGATAAATCAAGGAATTACTGGTGTACCAATTGTAGATGATGAAAAAAAATTCGTTGGGTTAGTAACTTTAAAAAATATCGTAAAGCAACTAATTACAGATGACTTCAGAAAACTCTCTACCTCATATGATAATTTGCTAAAAACTTTAAGCGGTGAAGAAATTTTAAGATTTGAAGAGGAAATAAAAGGAAAATTACTAGTAGCTGCTTATCGCAGTACAACCTTCTTAAATAATGTGGAATTAACCAACAATAACATTCTAATTGTAGGAGATCGCCATAGTGTAATTGAATACGCCTTAGAATCTGGAGTGAAATTACTCATTATTGTTGGAAGCGGTGAAATCAAAGAAGAACATTTAGAAATAGCCAAAAAGAATCAAGTAAATATTATAAGAACTTCGTATGATACTTATCATACTTCAAAATTAGTTGAATTAAGTAACTATATTTCTTCTATCATTCCACAAGATAGACCATATATTTTTGAAGAAAATTATTA
>JAQXIG010000170.1 GCA_029007685.1 bacterium
CTTTAATGACTGAAACTGATATTGTTGAAGATAGAAGACTTAATACCTTAATAAAATATTTTACTATTATGATTATAAAGCAGAAACCGTGTTAAATTCATGATTATTGATATGTATTCACCTTATGTCTCCTTAATTAAAAAGATGTTTCCTAATACACAAATCATTATTGATAAATTTTATCTTGCTGAACTTATTTCTATATCACTTAATAAAACGAGAATTATGATAATGAAAAAGCATAAGAAACATCATAGAACATTTAAAAGATATTGGGGATTAATTTTAAAATAAAGAGGATATTTAGATATCTCTAAGTGGAAAAGATTTACTTGCTTTGACTCTTTAATGACTGAAACTGATGTTGTTGATTTCTTAATCAATTTAGATAATGAATTTAAACAAACTTACCTTGTATATCAAGATTTACTTTATTCCCTTAAAAATAAGAATTATGATTTATTATATAAAACTTTATTAGGATTCTTACCGTTCATAAAAAATACGTTTAATAATAACTATCATAATAATTTTATTAAAGTAATTAAAAGAATTGCTTTTGATTTTAGATCTTTTAGAAGATTGAAAGCCAGGATTATGATATGCAAAGGTTTAGTTAAATTTACCAGAAAAAAAGCCGACGCTTTCGCGTTAGCTTCATAAGATTAATTATCACTTATTTGTGTCTACACACATTATTTAACAATTATCCCGTTTCTTATGTCAAAGAAACGGGGTTCATATTCAATTTTAGTGGCTTCTTTTCTTAGATTTTTGATAACCTACCGTAAGATCATGATAAATACGTTGATTAGGGTCAATCATTTTGATATCATCTTCCGTCAAATTAGTTAAAGGCTGATTGGTATGATGCACATTATAATCACCTAATAATTTTTCAGAAAATGATCTTTTTTTCACAACATAATAAACCCCCATCGTAAATAATCCAACTCCGGCAATAAATCCTATACTTTTCAATTTAGTCATAGTATTTCCTCCTTATATAAGTGGTTACGAACTTGATTATACTGCATTTTTTACAAAAAAGAAAGAGAAAATATAAGAATTCAGGCTTCTAAATCTTCTACCTCTCCTCTTATCTTTGCTATTACACCACTAATACCTAAAAAGGTAAATATTAATGAAATAACATAATCCTTGATTAAAGCTCCCGTAAATTCACTAGAATCATACAGAATCTCTAAATTATCCATAGTAACCGTAAATCCTTCCTTTTCTAATAATAACAAAGGAATAATAACAAAAGTTGCAATACTAACAGAAAGTAATGAAATAACAGTAATAATAATAGGTACTTTTTTACTCATCTTTCCCTTACACAACTTATATCCATAGAAAGAACATAGTCCAATAATAATAGCTAATAGTGATAAAATCATTTGCCCGTAAGCATACATTAAAATCCAAGGAACAGTAGCTACCATACCACCCACAAAAGCTCCGATGATTCCTAATACATAACTTCCTTCTTTATTCATACTTTTTACACACTCCTAAGCAGATTATAACACGTACAATGTAAGATGTAAATCTGTAAAATTTTATCTTTTATAGTAGTATTTTAAAAAATAAAGTGCGCCATTGATGCACAATAAGTTTTATAATACTTCACTAAGTATTTTATGTGTCATATTCAGGAGTTATTTCATACTACGACACAATATTCTTTATGCTAATAACAATTGTAAATTAAGGACTGGTTGCAGCAAAGAAGGATATACTGACTATATTGGGAAAGCAGATGATACTTATAGAGAGGTAAACTGTAAAGCTAAAAAAGAAGTTCATTTAATACTAGAGGAAGTGTATTGAATAGACAATACTCTTACTCCTCTTATCAATAAAGGTCAAACTATCAATCGTTTATACCTTAATTATCCTAATATTTTAATTCCCCTTTTCATCACTCTATTCATTCTGATGTATTTGAATTTAATTCTTTAGATTTTTCTAGGATTGTTCCATATTGAAAAAGAAAAAACTCTAATAGCAGCAGTACAAGAAAAGAATGTGGAATATTAGTTGGTGGAAAATATAATGATTTCATCGAATATATGAGCATCCATTCTAATTTGAATATAGTAGAAATGGATACAATTGAACGATTACAGGACGAATCTGATTATTTTCTTACTCCACTTTGGAAAAAATCTAAATTCATGCTTACCTTTAAATTAGAATCTCAAACAACAGATAAAGTTGCAAGAATATTTTAATATTTGTACGAGATATTACCTTATGAAAATCATAAGAATTTATGCTAGGTTATTCTTATTGATAATATCTGAATTCTTGGATATTCATCATATAGAATGTATGCATTCTACTGGTGAACATGTTACACCTTTATTTTTTGTGATCTACATATGGCATGTCAACAAGATATGATTGAAAAGAATCGTGAATTTATTAGATACATATTAACAAAAGGTTCTTCTCCTAAAAATTCAAATCCAGAAGATCGTAAGTTCATGAAGTTATATTATCTAATAAATTATTAAAACCTAAATATTTATAGTCACAAACTATAACTATTTTATTGATAAATAAACTGTCTATCTATCTATATATATAAATCAATGTAGAGATTGTATACTTATTTCTGTTGATAAAACCTTTCCTCTTACGGAAATAAATTTCACGGTAGACATGAATTGGATGTTTTTCTTTCTCAGTTCATACTTTCATCTAATCACTTAAATTTTCTATAGTGTATGCTAAATTTATTTTTTTACAATATTCGATAACAAAGCTCTTTTTGTCTTTGATAAACCATACGTATACCAACCAGAAGCTTACTAGTACTTTTATTTAATTCTTTAGAACCATTTTTTGAAAAATTTATGATTTTCTTCTTAGCAGCAAGCAGATTAGATAACCCCCCTTCTCCAATTCTTTTTTTTCATTTCAAGTAATTTTATGGCAATCTCATCACAAAGTTTTTCTCTTTATAACATATTGCCACTATAATATAAAAATCGCATTTTTGTATATTTTTTCAATTTGCTAGTTAAAATTGGGAAAATAGTCATAGGTGAGAAGTATGACTAGAATCATAAATAATACTGTAATCTTCCAAAGGTTAACTGATATTCGTGAAGATATGGATCTAAATCAAACCAAAATGGCAACTAAATTAGGCGTATCTCAAGCTACTTATTCTAGATGGGAAACAGGAAAAGAGTTTATTCCCTTAATAAAACTAAATCTTTTTTGTAATATAACCAAGCATAGTA
>JAQXIG010000171.1 GCA_029007685.1 bacterium
TTTAATTGATATGTTAACTAATAATCTAATCAATAAGCAAGATAGATATCAAGGAGAGTTTAAAATCCAAAAACTAGCAGAAGATGCATATGAAGACATATATCTAGTAACTGCTCAAATCACACATTCAACGAATAAGAGTATTCATCAAAAAACAGGAAGAGGACAAATCTTTAAAATAAATCAAGGACTTGAATTAATATACACAGAAGAAGAACAAACAGAAAAAGTAGGCACATTACACTATCAATACAAAATAGAAGCGTTAGAGCCAACTGGAAAACTATTAACAGTAATAAATTGTAATACCAGAACGATCGAAAGATGTTTTCTAGTAGCAGAGGATTTTAAAATTGATCAAGCAGAACAAATGGATATGGAATCCAAAAAAAGACAAAGTTTATTTAAATTAAAATAAGGAGTAAATATGATAATTACAAGTTTGGAAAATGATAAAATCAAAAATTACATCAAACTAAAAGAGAAAAAGTATCGCGATTTCAATCATCAATTTTTAATCGAAGGATTACATCTAATAGAAGAAGCTCAAAAAGAAAATTTGGTGGATGAGTTAATCGTAGAAATAGGATGTGATATCGGTTGGAATCTTCCAACGATTCAAGTGACAAGAGAAATTATCAAAAAATTGTCCTCTCTGGACAATCCTCCTTCTCCAACGATCTTAGCTATTTGTCATAAAAAAGTAGAAGATTTAGACTTCAAAAATAAAATTCTCTTACTCGATAATATTCAAGATCCAGGCAACCTGGGAACCATCATTCGTAGTAGTAAAGCCTTTAATGTTGATACTATTATTCTATCAGAAGATACCGTAGATCTTTATAATCCCAAAGTAATTCGTTCTACCCAAGGAATTATGTTTCATATTAATATTGTTCGAAAAGATCTAAAAGAAGTAATTTCCTTCCTAAAAAAAGAAAAAGTTCCCATTTATGGTACCAATGTAGAAACTGGAATTGATATCCAAACTCTTTCGAGCAATGACACTGAAAAATATGCATTAATTATGGGAAATGAAGGCCAAGGGGTGAAGAAAGAAATACTCGATTTATGTGATCAATATATTTATATTTCGATGAACGAAGAAGTAGAAAGTTTAAATGTGGGAGTTGCTACCAGCATCTTACTTTATGAATTAAATAGGAGGAACACATGCTAGAAGAATTTGTATATGTAGGAAAAATCGTAAACACTCACGGAATAAAAGGAGAAGTGAGAATCTTATCCGATTTTGAATACAAAGATAAAGTATTTAAACCGAAAATGGTAATTTATATTGGCAGAAAAAAAGAACAAGAAGTAATCAATACATATCGTCATCATAAAAATTTTGAAATGATTACGATGGAAGGATATGGAAATATCAATGAAATTTTAAAATATAAAGGTCTTTATGTGTATGTAAAAAAAGAAGATTTGAATTTATCATCAGAAGAAATCTTGGATGATGAGCTAATGAATTTAAAAGTATTAGTAGCTGGAAAAGAAAGGGGATATATCAAAGACATCAGAAAAAATAGTGGTAGCCAAAAAATATTAGAAATCGATGATAATGGTAAAACAATCTTAATTCCATATCATCCAGAATTTATCAATGAAGTAAATGTAAAAGAAAAGTATATTGTGATTTTACCAATTAAGGGGTTGTTTGAATGAGAATCGATATAGTAACTTTGTTCCCTGAAATGTTAGAAAGTTTTTTAACGTCTTCTATTATCAAAAGAGCCATCAATCAAAAATTAGTAAAGATCAATTTAATCAATTTTAGAGATTATTCCAAAGATCCTCATTCTAAGGTGGATGACACTCCCTATGGTGGGGGGTGTGGCATGGTATTAACATGCCAACCTATCTTTGATTGTATCGAAAGTATTAAAACAGAAAAAAGCAAAGTAGTAATGTTAACCCCTGATGGAATTTCTTATAATCAAAAACAAGCCTATAATTTATCAAAAGAAACACATTTAATATTATTGTGTGGGCACTATGAAGGCTTTGATGAAAGAATTCGTAGTATTGTTGATATAGAAATTTCTATTGGTGATTATATTTTAACTGGAGGTGAGATACCTGCATTGGTTCTAGTTGACTCTGTAACACGATTAATTCCAGGAGTGATCGAAGAAAAAAGTCATCTCGAAGAAAGTTTTAATGACTCTTTACTGGATTATCCAACATACACCAAGCCTAGAAATTTCAGAGGAATGGAGGTTCCAGAAGTATTGTTAAGTGGCAATCATAAAAAAATAGATGAATTTCGTCAAGAAATGAGATATAATAGAACCAAGGAAAGAAGACCAGACTTACTAAAAAAATAAAGAGGTGTAATCATGGCAGATAAAAAGTATTTAATCATTAAAGAAAAAAATGATTCGGCGATTACTTATTTTGAGTATGATAAAATTCAAGGCTATGATTTAGCACCGAAACAAAATGTAAAAATAAAAGATGCTATCAATGTCAGTAAAGTAGTAGTAATCAATCCTAGTTTAATGCATAAAGTCGCTAAAAGAAAAGTAGATCTGAAATTTAAGAAATTGCTCCAGTATGTAACGACTATTTTTGAAAATGGAACGAATGAAACAGATGACGAAACAGGAAGTGTCTATCGTGAAGGATTAAATGAGATCGAAAAATTTCGCCAAGAAGCTAGAAACCGTTATTTTCAATATATGAAAGATGAAGAAATTCACATGACTGAGAAAAAATTAGAGATTTTAGAACAGGAATTAAAAATGCGTCTATTTTATTTGCAACAAATCTATCAGTACAACTATCAAGAAGAGTACACCAAAGAAGGAAAATCTAGATAAAGAAAATAAAATGAACGAAGCATACACAAATATAAATGATCATTGAAAAATAAAAGATCAAGAAGTATCTAAATAATATTCTTGACTTTTTTTCTGTTTCGTATAGTAAATATAGAAACGAACTAGAATAAATATAAAATTATCACAAATACATATAAGATGAAGACAAAAATCGTAAATTTTTCAAAAAATAGTTCTAAAGACTTAAATAAAAGTACTAGTAAGTCTCTGGTGGATATACCGTATAACTTAACAAAGGCAAAAAGAGCTTTGTTATCAAATATCGTAAAAAATAAATTTAGCATATACTATAGAAAAATTAAGTGATTAGATGAAAGTATGAACTGAGAAAGAAAAACATCCAATTCATGTCCACGATGAAATTTATTTCTGTAAGAGAAAATGATTAATCAGCAAAAAAAAGTATACAATGGAAAGGATAGATATTGTGAGAAATATTTTAGATAGAAAATATAATACGATATCTGATCAATAGTATGAGGATGATAAGATAATGAATTAAGAAGATCAACATAGTGATTATTTCGTAACAAGAATAGAAGATAGAAGAATTGCTCGGCTTAAAAGAAAAATGAACATAAAAAGAGAATATTCACTCTAACTAAGGAAGCAAGGGAGAAAAGTTAATTTTAACAGCTAAAAATACTGACCTTTTCTTTTTATCTAAAATTTTAAACAAAACCTAAAGAAAAAACACTATAAAAAGCTGAAACTCAGAATACAAAAAAGATTGCATTTGTAAAAGAAAGATGCTATAATTAAACACGTTAGTAATCCGCTATTACTCGCTTGATATGATTACTGGTAAAACAGAAAGGAGAGATATCGTATGGCAAATGTAATGGATAAAATTACTGCAAAACAACTTAATCCTAACATTCCAGAATTTCGTGTGGGAGATACGGTCAGAGTAGATGTAAAGATCATCGAAGGAAAAAGAGAAAGAATCCAGGCATTTGAAGGAGTTGTAATTGCTCGTAAAAATGGGGGAGTTTCTGAAACATTTACAGTTAGAAAAATGTCATCAGGAATTGGTGTGGAAAGAATTTTTCCAATTCATTCACCAAAAATTGCTCAAATTACAGTAGTTAGAAAAGGTAGAGCGACTCGTGCTAAGTTGACTTTCTTAAGAGGAAGAGTTGGTCAATACAGAATTAAAGAAAGAAGAGATAAATAAGACAAGTGTCTTATTTTTTCTTAAAAAAGGGGAAAAAGATGGAAAAAGAAAAAAATACCAAAAAAGTAAAAAAACTTCTAAAAGAAATAATCCCATATATTTTAATAATTATCTCTATTTTACTAATTAAAAAATATGTATTTACAACAGTATTAGTAAATGGGGATAGTATGAATAACACCTTGAAGAATAAAGACTTAATGATTCTAAATAAAATAGAGTATCATCTCAAAGGAATCAAACGTTTTGATATTATTGTAGCCAATGTATCAAACACCAAATTAATTAAACGGATTATTGGTATGCCAGGGGACTATATTGAATATCAAAATAATGAGTTATATATAAACGGAGAAAAAGTAGATGATCCTTATGGAAACGGTACAACTTATGATTTCGATTTAAAATCATTAGAAATAGATAAAATACCAGCAAACTATTACTTTGTTCTAGGTGATAATAGAGAAGATTCGATTGATAGCAGAATGATTGGTTTAGTATCCAAAGATGATATTTTAGGACATGCCAGCTTTATTTTATTTCCATTGAATCGCTTTGGGAGTGTCTAATCATAAAATATAAAAGTGTCAAGAAAGAGGGTTCCATCTTTCTTTTTTTTAAGAAATTAGTTATAATGAATACAAGATCATAAGAGGTGTAACTATGGCAAAACGTAAGAAAAAGAAAGACAATAAAAAGAAAAAATTTGAACATTGGAATGAGTTAATAGGATTAGGATTAGTGATTGTATCCATTCTAAGTATCGTACCAACCCCATTAGGAATTGTTGGAGAAATTGGAGCTTCCTTTTCAATGTTTTTAATTGGAACTTGGTATCAAGCTTTTCTACTGTTCGTTTTTATATTAGGATGTTATATGGTGTATACGAGAAAATTACCTAATTTTCTAACAGGGAGAATGATTGGTCTATATGCCCTAATTATCGGATTGATGGTGTTAGGACATGTAAATTACGTAAAAGCCAATAATGGTGATATTGTAGTTGTTTTTAAAGAAACAATTGACAATTTACTAGAAAACTTTTCAAATAGTTTAAACGGAAATCCTATCACCTTAAAAGGAGCTGGAATTATCGGCGCAGCTTTTAGTGCGATGTTTTATAAATTATTTGATGTTTTAGGAACTTATATTGTGTCATTTGTATTAATGTCCATAAGCTTAGTATTATTAACAGGAATCGATCTGATCGAAATCATCAAAAAACCGTTTAAACATAAAAAGAAAAAGAAAAAACCTTCCTTGGAAGATACTGGTGTGATAGTAAATGATTCATCAGTTTTAAATGAAGTTCCATCTCAAGAAGATAATAAAATTAAAATTCATAGTATTGAAGAATTAACTAATATCAAAGAGTCAGAAGTGACAGAAACGAAAAAGATGGATACCAAAGAAATAGCGGCTGTGATAGAAAAAGTCCCTGAGCCAGAAGTGAAAATCAATGACAACACTAACTATAATTATAAGTTGCCACCATTATCTTTAATTACGCCAACAAGAAAAAATAAAAGTGGTAATAATAACGAAATCATTGAAAGCAATATCATGAAATTAGAAAAAGTATTAAAAGACTTCAATATTATCGCAAAAGTAGTAGAAGTAAATGTAGGACCAAGTGTTACTCAATATGAATTAGAAATATCCTCAGGAACCAAAGTGAATAAAATATTAAGTTTAAATAGAGAAATATCTTTAGCTCTAGCGAAGAAAGACGTTCGTATCCAAGCACCAATTCCTGGAAAAAGTACCGTTGGTATTGAGCTTGCCAATGATTCCATTTCAGCAGTTGGTTTAAGAGAAATATTAGACACTGTTCCAGCTAGTAAAGAAAAGAGCAAACTATTAGTAGCCCTAGGGAAAAATATTATGGGGAATAGCATCTTCTGTGAAATTGATAAAACACCACACTTATTAGTAGCTGGTGCAACTGGTTCTGGAAAATCAGTATGTATTAATTGTATCATTGCATCTATCTTGATGAGAACCAAACCAACAGAAGTCAAATTAGTCTTAGTAGACCCTAAAAAGGTAGAACTTAGCATGTATAATGGTATACCACACTTGCTAATTCCAGTAGTAACGGATCCACGAAAAGCTAATGATGCGTTAAAAAGAATTGTAAGAGAAATGGAAGATCGTTATGAAAAATTTAGCTCAACAGGTGTAAAAAATATCACAACTTATAATGACTGGGTTGAAAAACAGAACGAAGGAAAAGCAGATGAAGAAAAGTTAAATCGCATGCATTATATTGTAGTGATCGTAGACGAACTTGCGGATTTGATGTTAGTAGCTAGTAAAGAGGTAGAAGACTCTATTATGAGAATTACACAAATGGCTCGTGCGGCTGGTATTCACCTAATTGTCGCAACCCAGAGACCATCTACCGACGTTATTACGGGTGTTGTAAAAGCTAATATCCCATCCAGAATTTCTTTTGCTGTTTCTTCTAGTATCGATTCTCGTACGATTTTAGATCAAACAGGAGCTGAAAAATTATTAGGAAAAGGAGATATGCTATTTTTACCAATGGGAGAAAACGATCCGGTACGTGTCCAAGGAGCGTATGTATCTGATGAAGACTTAGAGAAAATAGTAAATCATACTGTTTCCCAGCAAAAAGCACAATATGATGAGAGGTTTATGAATTTAGGAGAAGAAACAAGTGGTAATCCTGGACTTGATGATGTAAAAGATGCTCCTGAAGAATATGATGATCCGCTATATAACGAAATTGTAGAATTTGTAATTTTAACAGGAAAAGCCAGTGCGTCATTACTACAAAGAAAGTTTAGATTAGGATATAATCGAGCTGCTAGATGTATAGACTTATTAGAAGAACGAGGAATCATTGGACCTGCTAATGGTTCCAAACCAAGGGAAGTGTTAGTAAAATTAGACGAAGAGGATGAATAGAAGGAGTGAATATTGATCATTCCTTTTTTTGATTTCTGCACTTAAAAAAAGTCATAATCAGTATCTTTTTCTTTTTAGAAATCTAATATATACACGTTTTTCTAGATTCTAAAATTGAAAAATATCATAAAAATTCTAGTAGTCCTAAAAAGGTCGAATCTTCTATTTCTGTGATAAGAGACGAATGCTATTAGTATTTATAGTTTAAATTGATGAAATTTTTAGAAAAATGAAAAAAATCTTCTCGAATCAAATAAAATAGTATAAAATATAGAAAAAACAGGTGATGATATGACTAGAAGTCAAATATTAAATAATATAAAAGAAAATTTAAAAAAATTTTACGAATGGAATGAAAGAAGCTTTGAGGTTTTATATACATTACAAGGTGATCACGTTTCTAACAGTAATTCCGTTACCTATCTTTCTATTTCTAGTTTAGAAATGATTAGTTATTATGCAAGAATCATTGACGGTTTAACAGAAGAAGAAAAAAGAACATTATCATACATTTTTGAAAGGCAATCTAATCCCTTATTTTCTCAAGTGCTAGAACTATCTGCATATTGCCAAAAGTTAGTAGAAAAGTTGAAACTAGAGGAACTTACCCATCCTGTTTTAGAATTTTTTTACTATCAAGATCTTCTATTTTATACAAAAAATCAATACCAACAAATTTTATTTGAATATATCAATGAGGTAACTTCACAATGTAGACATGAAATTATGGAAAGTGTAGTCCTAATAAACGAAATCGGAGAATATTTCTTAACTGAACTATTTGAAAATATAAAAATAAATTTTTCCAAAGATATAACTGCTTGTAACTTGGAATTTGTTGCCCTAACATTAAGGAATTATGTACTTACCAAAGAATATAAGTATAACGGAATGGAAAACAGAATATCTTATTATGATAGCGAAATTATGCGCTGCTTATATCACTATAATCAACCAGTTGCAGATATGCAATATCAAAAATTAGAAAAATATTATCTTGGTAACAAAAAGTATAAGCACCATCATCACCAAATTTACTATGAAATACAAAAGTACAAAGAATATTGTAAGAAATCGTAAATAAGGAAAAATTAGTGAAGACAACTACAAGTTTATTTTGTATAATACTAGTAGTTCAAAAAGGAGGAATTCAATGTTAGAATTAAAACAAATTAAGAAAAGTTATAAAACTGGAACTTTTGTTCAGCATGCACTAAAAGATGTATCAATTAAGTTTCGTAAAAATGAGTTTGTAGCCATTTTAGGAGCTAGCGGAAGTGGGAAAACCACTTTGTTGAATATAATTGGTGGTCTTGATCGTTATGATAGTGGTGACTTAATCATCAACAATACATCAACCAAAAAATATAAAAATATCAATTGGGATCGTTATCGTAATAACTGTATTGGATTTATTTTTCAAAATTATAACTTAATTAGCCATATTAACATTTTAGATAATGTGGAAATGGGGATGACTTTAAGCGGTGTAAGTAGTAAAACCAGAAGAAGAAAAGCCAAAGATGCTTTGAAAAAAGTAGGATTGATCGATCACATTCACAAAAAACCAAACCAATTATCTGGTGGTCAAATGCAACGCGTTGCTATCGCACGTGCTTTAGCCAATAATCCGGATATCATTTTAGCTGATGAACCAACAGGCGCTTTAGATACCAAAACAAGTATTCAAATTATGGAACTAATCAAAGAAATAGCGAAAGATAAATTAGTGATTATGGTAACTCATAATCCAGAATTAGCAAAAGAATATGCAACTAGAATTATTGAATTTAAAGATGGTGAAAAAATAAGTGATAGTAATCCTGTTGAGGAAACGGAGAAAGAAAACAAAGAATTTAAAATCAAAAAAACAGCAATGAGTTTTTCAACAGCATTAAAACTGTCATTTAATAATATCAAAACGAAAAAAGGAAGAACCTTATTAACATCTTTCGCATCTAGTATTGGGATTATTGGGATTGCTCTTGTTCTATCATTATCGAATGGTTTCAAAATAGAAATCGACAATTTTGAAAAAAAATCTTTAGCTCAAGCACCAATTACTATTACTCAACAAACAGTACAAATGGATAAAATGATCGAAGAACAAACAAATTCTAAAGAACTAAAAAAATATCCAGACGAAAAAAGATTGTTTGTTCAAGAAGACAAAATGGAAAGTATGATGCACATTAACAAAATTACCGAAGATTACACGAACTACTTAAAAAAAATAAATATCAAATATTTATCAGGAATTGCGTATGAACGAGGAACTAATTTATTACTTATTAACAAAGATGATCAAAATAATTATAATCTAGTAACCACTATGAATATGGGAATATCGTCGTGGACCCTCCTTCCGAGCAACCCGAATCAAGAAAAAGAAGGAGTAGTAGAAAAATTATATGACGTTATAGCAGGAGAAATCAACGAGAACGAACCAGGTCTCATTTTACAAGTAGATAGTAAAAATCAAATATACGATACAGTATTAGAAACCTTAGGAATTCAAAATAAAGAGACCGTTACCTTTGAGGAAATTATGAACCAAGAATTAAAAGTAATCTTAAATGATGATTATTATCTACAAAAAGGAGAGTTTTTTTATCCAAATCAAGATCTAAAAAGTCTATATAATAATAAAAATAGTATAACCATAAAAGTACAAGCAATTATTCGTGGTAAAGAAGAACACGAAATAATAACAAACGGTAATGGGTTTGCCTATACTAACGCTTTAACAGAATTAATAGTAGAAAAAAATAAAAATTCTAAAATTGTCACAGCACAAATGGGTAAAGATTATAATATCTTAACACAATCTCCATTTGATGAAACTATGACCAAAGAATTAACCTTAGGGTATTTAGGGGCAGATACGATACCAGTAGCGATCTATATTTACCCTAAAGACTTTGATTCTAAAGAAAAAATTACGGATTATTTAGATAAATATAATGAAAATAAAGAAGCTGAGGATGTGATAAAGTATACAGATATGGCCAGTATGATATCCTCTTTATCAGGAAATATCATGGATGCAGTTACTGTGGTATTGATAGCTTTTTCATCTATTTCCTTAATTGTATCTAGTATTATGATTGGGATCATTACCTATATATCCGTATTAGAAAGAACCAAAGAAATTGGAATTTTAAGAGCTCTAGGAGCCAGATCCAAAGATATCAAACGTGTATTTACTGCCGAAACTTTTATTATTGGATTAGTATCAGGAATATTAGGAATCGTGGTTGCTTATTTGCTAACGATTCCCGCAAATCAAATTATTGAAAACTTATCAGGACTTGCCAATGTAGCCAAATTAAACATCGTTCATGCTACAACTTTGATTATAATCAGTGTTGTATTGACCGTAATAGGGGGGTTAATACCATCACGAGTGGCTAGTAAAAAAGACCCTGTAGAAGCATTAAGAACAGAATAATAAAATGAAATGTACCCTTTAGGGTAGACAATTAAAAAAGGAACTATTTCATTAAAGTATGACAAAATACATTTCCGAAAGGAGGTGTATTTTTGTTATGAAACATTTTATTGTTGAGTTTAAATAAAAAGTAATTGATGATTATAATACTGGAACATATGATGGTCGAGACTCTTTGGCTAAGTATTACGGAATCAGTAGGAGTAGAATATGGCATTGGATTGAAAAAGACAGAAAACAAGGTAATCAAATAAATGATATTGAAAACAAACGGGGACGTCCAAAAGAAAAAGATTTAACAAAAGAAGATTACAAAGAAAGATATGAAATACTAAAAAATATCAGGTCTTCCTCAAGGTACAACGAGAGAGAGTAACTTTTATTAATCTCTATAGAGAAAATCATAAGTTATATAATATGTGTGCCGTACTTAATATAAGTCCTAAAACTTATTATAAATATAGAAATAAGGAAGATCCTGATTATTATGATTATCTAATCATTAAAGAGGTATTTGATGATTCTAAAGAAACATATGGTTACTGTTGCGGTGTGGAAGGTATAAAAGTTAAATATAAAGGGACTGTAATATATTTAAAGATTCTAGGGTGTATTTATCAACAATACTAGATTCATATGATAGAAAAGTTGTTGCATATAAAATATCAAAACATGACGATAATAAATTGGTTATGAATACATTAAATGAAGCAGTATCCAAAAGAAAAGATGTATCTGGATTAATCATTCACAGTGATCAAGGATTCCAGTATACATCTTACGAATACAAAGCAATTTATGAATCAAATGGTATTACTATCTCTATAGCGAGAAAAGGTACCTCAATTGATGATTCTCCAATTGAAAATTGACACTCACTTTTGAAGAAAGAAACTTTGTATAACAATAATATCACATCTTTAGAAGAATATATACAATTAGTTGAAGAATGGATTGAATTTTATAATACAACTAGAATTAAAGGAAAGAGAGCTAATAAAACAAAGTATGTCAAGAAAAGGAAATAGTATGGATAATGGAATGATGGAAAATTTCTTTGGATTGTTTAAAACAGAAATGTTTTATGATCAAGAAGATAAATATAAAACATTAGATGAATTAATTTTAGCTATAGATGACTATATTAATTATTATAATTATGATAGAATAAAAGTGAAATTAAAAGGACTGTCCCCTGTAAATTATAGGTTACAATTCTCTAACTAATAACTATTATAAAATGTCCAACTTTTGGGGTTCATATCAGAACTCACTACGTTCGCTCTTGATTTTTAATTTCAATAGTTATTTTTTATGATGTCCCCAAAACGGGG
>JAQXIG010000172.1 GCA_029007685.1 bacterium
TTATCTAAATCTTGATCTCTAGCCGAGGTAAACATCACCGGAACTGTAGAATCCACCTTACGAATTGCTTTAATGATATCATAACCACTGACATCATCCTGCAACATAATATCTAAAATCCATAGATCTACTTTATTCCCAATATAAGAAATCGCATCACTTCCTTTAGAAAAATGAATTACTTCGTATCCTTCTTTCATTAAATAAGTTTTGATTAAAGTAGCTAAATTAATCTCATCTTCCACAAAGCAAATATTCAAAATTCCTCACCACCATCATTAGTATAGCATGAATCAAATTAGATTGCCATTTATCACATTCCTTTCTTTTTTATATTTTTAGTAGGAGTTATTCTATATTCATTTAAAATAATCATATTTAGTTCTCAATCTTTATCTGTATCACTTCCTTTCATGTTTCCAGTATAGAAAAAAAATATAGAAGAATTATTGGTATAATATGGGAAATTATGGGAAAGTAAAAATCTAGATGAAAAGCATTGAATCAACTTCTAAGAACCAAGCTTTTTTTAAAATATTTAAAAAAAGGATCTGATCACATAATCAGTATCCTTTCTATCAGATCTTAATAATAACAAATATTTCCATTTAAAGTACCACCAGCACTACAACTACAAGTTGTCTGGGGAACAGTGGTCTTTTGATCAACCGTGCATGTATCACCACATCCAGTTCTACCGTTTGGACAGTTGGTATCCCCATCATTGCATTGATAGCTTTTAACATTCTTAGCAGGATCAAGATTGCCGCGAATATTAGAAGAAATATCATAAATACATACTTCTCCATCGCGCCAAGATTCTTCGGTTGGGAATGAACACTCTCTAGGATTTGTATAAGTCAGAGTTTCTTCTACCTGTACTGAAGTTGTAGTGCAGCTAGCATAATAACTGTGCGTAACAGTAAAAGAGGTAGCTGCCTTCTTACTATTATTTCCTATCGCTGTACAAGTAACATTGTATGTTCCAACACTAGCAGTATTAGGAGTAGCAGGATTACAAGATAGAGAACCACCAGTTGGGCCAAAGGAATAATTGATGTTATTGGTAAAATTACTCATATAACTTGTATTTCCTTGAATCTTAGCCTCTTTCACTGTAATTGTAGGTTTCGTCAAATCGGCTTTAATCGTAAGTTTACAAGTATTACGATTACCTGCTTTATCCCAAACTTCTCCAGTCACGATAGTTCCTTTCGTGGTTGTATTAATATGGAAAGGATTCGAACCATTTTTTATATAAACAGTATGTACCCCACTATCATTATCACTAGCATTTTGAATACCAACTTGTACATCACTGGTATACCAAGTAGCATTTTGGTAAGAAATAGAAGATGCTTGATTAACAATGGCTAAACTGCACTGAGGTAGAACTTTATCAATTTTAATAACATAAGTACTTTTTTCTGTCCATTGACCTTTATTACCGGCTTTATCTACTGCTCTTACATAAATAGTTTGATTCATTGTATTACGGTAAGTAACAGAAGCTTTACCATTCGTAGCAGCGATTCCATTTCCAACCTGCTCACTACCATTATAAGAAACTTCAAAATGACTTACTCCAGACTCATTTTTTCCATCTGTTGCTGTATACTTAACTGTAACATCTTTCGTTGTCCATTGATTGCTTGTATAATTTTCCAAATGAATACTAACATCAGAAGGTGCCTTGGTATCCATATGAATATGATGGGTATCACTCCATGCTCCACGATTACCAGCTAAATCGACAGCTCGAAAACGGACTTTACAAAAACTAAAAAGATGTGGAGGATCAAAAATTTCACTGGTAGTACCATCTACGACACCATCATAATTATAATCATATTCAAAATAGGCTATTTGAACATCATCTATGGCCTCCAACTTGATTTGGATATTATTCTGCCACATATGTTCATCACGTCCGCTTAAATAAGTGACAATTGTTTTACTAGGTGCACTATTATCGACATAAGCTTCTATGTCAGTAGGGTCACTTTCATTATTAGAACCATCTACTGTTTTTACTTCTATATTACCAAAAAATCTTCCACTAATCTTCGTAGTTTTATCCATCGAAATAGTTGTCCAATTACTGCTATCTTTATTACGGTAACTAATATGACGTACACCACTACCATAAGTATCTCTACAGACAGCCAGACATCTATCGTCACCATCTCCACACGCCCAATCATCACTTTCCACAGTCATTTCAACAGTCTTAACAATATTAGGGCTACCATCTGCCTTTTTCGGTTGATATCTACTACCATCTAAATTTTTAAGGGTAACCTTCGGCTTTGTTGGTTTAACCTCATCTACCACGCTAACCTTTTTTGTAATACTCTTATAACGATAGCTCCAAACCACTGATGTCTCACCTAATATTTTACTATCAATCGTATCAGGATTGGCACTCACTGTTGTTTCCGTACTCTCATCGCCTTCCGTTTTCGTTAGTGTAGCTGTTGGAATCTCAATAGGATCACACTGTTTGAATTTTCCTCCAAAATCTACATTCAAGGTCAAATCAAAACTTTTTGCTTGATTATTATTTCCGACTAAATTACAACTTTCCTCAGCACTCACATAACGCTCATTGCATTGCAAACAAACATGATAATGATACTCTTGCTTTCCAATTTTTTCAGCTATAATCTCCGCATTACATTCTTTCTTATCTTCATCGACAATTTTATTTAAGTATTTATTTAGAATCAATTCATTACTAGTAACGACACTGGTATTTCCAATTTCTCTAGGTAACAAACTACGATAATCTAAAAAATAATCTCTACCTGCTGCAAGTATCGTAGACTCGAGTCCTTGATAATACGACTTCTTTCCTCTTCCAATATATTGACCAACACCCGAAATCGCTAATGTCAATACAATAGAAAGAATCACAATGACTGCTAATAATTCCATTAAAGTGAAGCCTTTTCGACTCATCATTCTTCTCATCATACTAATCCCTCTATTATCATATATACTGATATCATTCTATCATGAAATTTCCTATAAAACAAGAATTTATCCAATGAAAAAGTAGAGAAAATCCTCTACTAACGTTTATCTGTTTCATTCATATTATTTTGCGAATTCATCATATGACTTCTCTCTGCTTTTTTCTTATCGCGACAAGTTTTACACCTTTTCGGTTCATTCGTAAAACCTTTTTCTTGATAAAACTCTTGATCTCTAGCCGTAAAAACAAATTCTAGACCACAGTCCATACATTGAATCGTTTTATCTTGAAACTCTGACATTTCATTCCCTCCTTAAAAAATATTGGATCTTTTTATCACTTGTTACCAATTCCTTTAATTAAGAAAGAAATAAAATAATAGGTAAATAAGAAAGACCTGTGACTACTCACACTTATATTATATCATATGAAAAAGAAAAAAAGATATTTATTTTTTTAGAAACGTTTTATGAACTCACCCATACTAAATTTTCAAATGATATAAAAACTAATATTCTACCTACAACTAACTGCTCTATTTTCTTCCGAACAATCAGTCTAATCAGAGACTTCAGCGGTTTTAGTAGTAATAAAATTTTGAATTTTCCCATGAGCCTGGTACTCAAAAATGGCGTAAGTAACTCCTAAAGACATTAGCATAAAAATAGAAAATGATAAACATAAAATTATTAAAATACAAAACTTTCTAACCTTTCGCATACTCTCTCCTACTTGTAACTAGCTTCATTTTCATATCCATTATATCAACATAAGCTTAGAATTTTTTATTTTATTTTGTCATACCATTTCCTCAAATAAGTTTCTACTAAAAAACAAATTAAGGGAAATATAAAATGCAATCCATAGAACAAAGAAAACAAACAAAGTACAATTGTTAGAATTCCAAACAAGACAATTCCATACCACACAAATCTTTTTAATCGAGCTTTTTTTAATTTTTGATCATTAATATTTTCTTTTTTCATATTGTGATTAAAACTCCCCTGACACATTTTTAATTGCTCTACGAATAGAAGTAGCATTATAAATATTCAAAAGTGAATAAAGAATCATAAAAATTCCTAAAATTTGTGTAATAGCCAAGGCCCCACCAAAAGGATTCACAATCATAAGTATTCCACATAATACAATAAAAATAGAAGTAATGATAGTTGAAATAGATTGAACAATCTGATGGTGACGAAGCTCTATTGCATATTGAAGTTTTTGGATTCCATTCATCACAAAATAAATTCCTAAAGCAAATGGTAAGATACTTGATATAAATTTAGCATTAAAAATAAATAAAACTCCTAAGATAGAAAGAATGACACCTATTAGTAAATTAGCCTGATATTTTGTCTTAAAATAATCCACAAGGGATACAATTCCTGGAATTAAAATCATTACTCCCACAATGGCAGAAACTAAACTAATAATAAAATCTGGTTTGCTTAATAATAAGATACCTAAAATCAACATAATAATCGATGTAATCAGTGAAGTAGCATATATCTTTCTAATTTCATTTTTTAAATGATTCATATTCTTTGCCTCCTATCTCTATCATGATTATTATATCATACATTTTTGATAAATTCCCTAGGGTAATGAATTTCAAATTTCATTACTTTAGAAGTAAGTGGATCTTTGATCCATAAACAGTTGGCACAAAGCAATAGTTTTTTAGATTTTACATTACCATACTTCCTATCTCCAATAATAGGATGCCCAATATCATTTAATTGAACACGAATTTGATTTTTTCTTCCGGTTTCAATTACAATACTTAATAAACTATTATGGTTTTCTTTTTTTACTTCATAAGAAGTAATCGCTAATTTTCCGCTCTTATCTTTAGTAGAATAAACTATATTACGTTGATTTTCTTTAAGATAAGAAACCAACTTATCTTTTTTATTGGCAAGAATACCGACCACTACCGCTGTGTATTCTCTTTTCATCGCTACTTGATCCCAGTGTCCTTGAAGTTTTTGTTTTAATGACTCATCTTTGGAGAACAATACAATACCACAAGTATCTTGATCCAAACGGTGAACAATAAATATCTTTTGATGCTTATTTTTCTTTTTTACATATTCGCGTACGAAATGATACAGAGTTCTATTTTTCTCTTTTTCTGTCGCAATCGTTAACATGCCACTAGGTTTATTTACTACTAAATAATGTTCATCCTCATAAATAATATCAATTTTGCCAATTTTTGTTTCTTTCTTTTCTAAAGAAATTGTCACAACTTGTCCTTTTTTCAAATAAGTATCATACCTAGTAAGAATTTGATTTCCCACCGAAACATTTCGATATTTCAACAAACTTTTGATCTTATTTCGAGAATAATCTGTATGTTCTAATAAAAAAGGCAATAATTCACCATCATGTTCTACTTGCAATCGAATCATAAATTCCTCCTATTCTTTAATACTTGATAAGCTTCTACTAGCATATCCAGAGACCAACTAGCATTAGCCGAGCTAGTAGATGGTAACAACACGGCTTCTATGAAAGTATCTGAATAACTATATTTTTGATAATAGTAATGAGTTGTATTTCCTAATGTATAAATCTTTCTAATATTAGTTTGTTCCACGATGGAAACCAGATTATTCGGTACTACATTTCTAATACTACTATCACTACTTCCCCTAATAAAACACGAATCAATAATATCCCATAAAGCAATCTTATATTTTTTTAAGAACATTTTTTAGCTTCCATACTATCTCCAAATTCTTTTTAAAAAACCTTGGCTAAGACTTACCAAAATTGATTATCTTTATGCATATAATAAAATCCTTCTTACATCGAAACGATCTATGGCATACTACCTAAAATTAGAATCTAAGAATCAGGACAATAAAAAGCGGGAAAGGTATGTGTAACATATTTACTTTCTTTCATACTATTTCATTACTCGAATACTGGTAATAATAGGTTGATTTTCTTTTAAGACTGTACCATTATCATCTTCCACGGGAATAGTACCAACAATCTCATCTACTACTTCCATACCTTTTAATACTTTTCCAAAAGCTGCATAATTACCATCTAAAAAAGTACTATCTTCATGAACGATAAAGAATTGACTTGATGCACTATTCATATCCTTACTGCGAGCCATAGAAATAACACCACGTACATGTGAAATATTATTTTCTATACCATTCGCTTTAAACTCACCTTTTATGGTTTCATCACTTCCACTGTAGCCTGTGCCAGTGGGATCTCCACCTTGAATCATAAATCCATCCATTATACGATGAAAAGTAATTCCATCATAAAATTCTTCATTTACTAAATTGATAAAATTAGTAACCGTAATCGGGGCTATATCAGCGTCCAATTCCAATTGAATACTACCATAATCTTGAACCACAATTTCAACACGATGTTTACCTGTTAATAAATCATGATTCTCTTCTCTATCTTTCTTGTTTTCCATCCAAGTGCTCACACCCAAAAGAATCAAAAGTATAACCACTGTACAAACAATAAAAATAATATTTCCTTTTTGCTTATCCAAACAACTCATAATAACCTCCATATCCTTTTCTATTATAAAAGATTAGTCTCAAAAAAACAACCACTCAAACAAAGTCTCGGTTAAAAAAAGCAAATCAGTAAGTGACTCATTCATCTACCACCCATTACATTAAATCATCATCAATTTTTCGCATTTCTTTTCATTTCTATTCAGTATACTTTGCAATCATTTCCAAAGGTAACTGATCTTTTTACATAGATTTGGTCAATTATTTCATATTTTCAATCATAATATAGCTTGTGCTTTGTCAACTGAAGCAAGTTAACATTAGTATATAACAAATTCCTTTTCCATGTCAGGTGGATTTTGGTGTATCTAGGATCTAATATTTAATTTTGTCTATTCATATACTGCATACCCATAATACCTTTTTCTCCTAATTAGGAATCTATTTGATTCTAATTTTGCTATTAACGTTGAGTGGAATCCATTTTTTTCAAATTTTTCTCCCCTTTTCTCAAATGATTTTCAAATATCATATATCACAATGAGTAGCGTTTTGTAATGCTAAATCATCTTTCAACATAAGGTTAGTTTCAATTTGAATATCAAAGTTTCTAACTTTTACTAATCGATCAGTTCGACTTAATTTAGTAGTATAAGAATCAGCTGGAAATGTATTATAAATAAAAATAAGTTCATTTAGAATCATTTTATAATTAAGTGAAATCGTTTCTTTTAACTGGTTTCTTTATCTATCATTTTTCTCTTTTCTGATACTGATCCATTTTTACCAACCATGCTCGTAATCTAGTATCAAACAATCAAACCAAAAATGCAAATTCTTCTCTTTTCAATTTCAAGTAAAAAAGAAAGTAGTCTCTATCTTTCTTTAATATTTAAAAATATTTATCATTTAACAGAACTGCAAAAACAAAATCATTATGCATATCACGAGAAATACATTTTATAAAATGCTAGTTTCTAAAATAGTCACTAAGAATAAGTTGATCATTTAATTTTCTTTTTTTCCGAATAGTAGTAATTATTTCGTTAACATAGTCTTGTTTTTCACTATCTACTACAGTGCCATCATAAAGGGTCTCTCCATCATAAAATGCATCACTAGAAAAATAAACAAAATGATCATGATAGTCACTAAATACATCAGTACCAATATAATCATTAGGATCATAATCAATCGCTAGCATATTGAATAATGTTGGTAAAATATCAGCAGTGTCCATCAGAATATCAATTTCTTGATGCTTTAAATTTTTATTCCAAATCACAAACGGAACATTCTGTAATAAATAACTATTAGTGGTACCTTTGTACTTCTGAATAAAAGCTTGATCATCGTAGCCATAGGCATAATGATCAGATACTAATACCAAGATTGTATCCTCTAACTTCTGATCTTTTTCTAACTTTTCTATCAAAATCTTTAACATCTCATCGGTTTCTCGAGCTAAATTTCGAATACAAGATAATTCTTTATTTCCCTCTACTTTTAAATGGTAGGGATCAACTACACAACGATCGTTGGTATCATCATATGGTACATGACCAGAATAAGTAATCACAAAACTAAAGAAAGGGGCCTCTCGTATAATCATCTCATAAGTTTCCGTATTCTTGACCAAACTACTATCATTATAATAATTATAATCGGCATGATTAATATTTTTCATATCATCCAAAGCATAATGAGCATCATATCCTAAGGCCTCATGAAAAAAAGTACGATTATAAAAATTACCACTGTTCGTATGAATGGAAACGGCACTATATCCATGACTCTTTAACTTACTAGCTAAAGAAGTAGAAAAAAAGTTGTGATCATAATTATAAATTGCCTTACTATTTTCAACTGCGTAAAGTCCTGTGTTCATCGCAAATTCAGAATTTATCGTTTGTCCACCACCAAAAGCAGGGGCATAACGGTTCGTAAAATTAAGTCCCGTTTGTTGTAGTTGATACAAAGTGGGCATCACCTCTTCCGTAACCAACCATGAATCAATCGATTCCATTAAAACATAGATCACATTTTTTCCTTCTAAGATGCCTGTATAATCATTTTCTTGATACTCCAAAGTATTTTCTTCTAAATAGGCATCAATTTCATCCTTCCATTTTTGTTTGTTGATAATGAAATGATCATGAATATAAAGATAAGAACTTCTAAACAACAACTCATAAAGTCCACTCACTTCCAGACTTTTATTTTGATTATTAAAATCCAGATAAATATTTTTAGGTTGGTAAGAAGCTTCCCATGTTAATGGATCTGCTGCAGATCCCAATCGAGAAATCGCAC
The DNA here is from genome assembly GCA_029007685.1 of bacterium. Classification (GTDB taxonomy): domain Bacteria; phylum Bacillota_I; class Bacilli_A; order RF39; family UBA660; genus Alloscybalousia. The sequence continues at coordinate 8,800 of JAQXIG010000172.1, forward strand.
CAATTCTCATAATTCCAACCAAAACCATAGTTCCTACAATCCATCTCCAATAATAGTAGGGATTCCTAATAAAATCCTCGGTTTTTTTCATCATAAACAAGGTAATAATCGTAATACCAATAGATAACATGATTACCAAAACCATTTTAAAACTAGTCTTACTCATCGCATACCCAAAATAAGCACTACCTTCTTTCGCTAATAAAAGATCACTAAAGGTAAAAAAGCGGTTCAACACACTAAAATGTAGATACTCTGCATACACAATCACATTACTAATAATAGACAAAACTCCATAACCAATCATTCGGCCCTTTTTAGGAAATAAACACAAAATACCAATCACCAACAAAATCCAACTAAAAGTAAACAAATTAGGTGCAAAATGAATCCAATTATAAAAACCAATATATTGATTAGAATAAATTCTTAATGATAAATCTAAAATATAAAAAGAAAAAAACATTCCGCTAATAATTAGTATCTGTTTAACGACAAAATGATTCCATACTTTTTTAGCTACTTTCATAAACACCTCAAACTACAATTAAACAATAACCTTTAGAGGATTATAGCATAGAAATGCAAAACTGTAAATGAAATAACCATGAACTACACTATACTTATATCAAACAAATAATCAAACAAAAGATCAATCTATGATATAATATTTCTGAAAGAAAATTTTTCTAAATTATACGATTCATCATCAAAAAGAGGTGTTATATGAGAATTGGAATTATTGCCGCAATGGAAAAAGAAATTAAAAAATATCAAGAAATTTATGATTTGAAAAAAATCAATGAAATTTTTGATATCTATGAAGGAAAATTTCAAAATAAGATAATTTTATTATGTGTATGCGGAATTGGCAAAGTAAATGCTGCGGCTACTACGCAACACTTCATTGATCAGTATCAAGTTGACTGCATTATCAATTCTGGGTGCGCTGGAAGTTTAATAGAAAGTGTTAAAGTGTTAGACACTATCATCGCATCTTATGTAACCTATCATGATTTTACTCCGATTAGAGTTATGAAAGAGTGTGTTCCTCAACACGGAAGAATCCAACCAGATCAAAAATTAACAGAAATGACCATCAACATTCTAAAAAAACAAAAAACAAATTATCAATTAGGAGGAATCTGTAGTGGTGATTGTTTTGTAACTTCAAGTAAAAAAAGAGATCAAATTTATCAGGAAACATCCTGTTTGGCTGTCGATATGGAAAGTGCAAGCATTGGCCATATCGCTACTAAAAATAAAGTCCCTTTTATTATTATTCGTTCTATTTCTGATTTCGCAGATGGAGTTACTGAACAAGAAGAAAAAGCAGCTAATATTTCAGCTTTTATTGTTCAAGAATTAGTATCCAATTTATGATATTTTGGGTAACGCTAGATATTCTTCTAAGGTCAGACGATGTTTCATAATAAAAGAAGCTACTTTCTTACCTACATAACGAAAATGCCATGGCTCATAAGCATAACCAGTAATCTTTTCTTTTCCCTTAGGATATCTTAAAATGAATCCGTATTCACCACTAATATCAGCAATTCGTTGATATTTTTTTTCTCTTTCATCTAGTTCATCATTTGTATAATATGTAGAAAGTCTATTCTGGTATTCTTCTTTGCTAGAAACGGTAAGATCCAAAGCTAAGCCGGTATGATGTTCACTCGTACCAACTGGTGAAACTTTTTGATATAATACATCAGGATCTGTATAAACTTGTGCAAGTTCTTCAATCGTTTTTCTCTGTTCTTCTAATGAACGGTAACCACTAGTTAAGGAAACATAAATTCCCTCTTTATCCAATCTATTTTTAAATCGTAAAAAATGCTCATAGGTGTGTTTCTCCAAATAAAGAGGATTGCCCTCAATATCAATAGTTTCTATTAATTTTCTATATTCAAAATCATGTTCACGATAACGATGACATTTATTTACTAAAACTAGATAATTTAAAATTTTTTCTTTTTGCATATGATCACCTTTACTATTTTTACTTAAAATCAACTTTATTATAAAATATTAATCATCAAAATTCAACCAACAAAAAAGACTATCCAAAGATAATCCATATCAACTACTATGTTTACTTCTTTTTTTTATTTGTTTTAAATTTATAAAACCAAACTACAAAGATAATAAAGGCAATAACAATTAAGAATAAAACTACATAAGAAGCCTTATCAATATAATTTAAGATCATATCTTTTTTATCCCCTGCATATGCTCCTACACAAATAAGTGTTGTATTCCAAATCAAACTACCACACACGGTGTAAATAAGAAAGCGAATCATGGGCATTTCACTCATACCAGCAGGAATACTAATTAAACTACGGACAATCGGCACAAAACGACACAATAACACCGTAATATTCCCTTTTTCATCAAACCACTTATCTGCCGATTCGATATCTTTGGGCTTTACTCGTAACAACTTACCATATTTACTTTTTACTATTTTAATCAATGTTTCTTTATTTAATAATTTACCAATATAATATAAAATCAGAGCTCCCAATAATGATCCTAATGTAGAAGCAATAATAACTCCCACAATCGTCATACTACTACTCATTGTCATAAAGCCACCAAAAGTTAAAATAATCTCACTCGGTATTGGTGGAAAAATATTTTCAATCATAATCAGAAAGAAAATTCCAATATATCCCCAACTATTCATGATTTCTACAATCAAGTTTTCCATATCAATCATCCCCTCTTTAAAAATCAAATATTAATAGAATTCATCTATGAAGCCAACTTGAATACTACCTACTCCGCCGTCAATATCAATAAAGTGATTACCACTTCCATAGTAAGTATTATCACCCATTTTAGCTCCATCAATCATAACGGTTCCGATTCCCTTATCTAATTTTAATTTATAATCAGAAAGAGTACCCACTAATTGTAAATTCATACTTCCAACACCAGCATCAATTTGGCTATTCCCTGTGATCAGGGCCGTGAATGATACATTGCCCACTCCTAAATCTAAATCCAAATCATGAAGTTTGCCATGTCGAACAATCATTTCTCCGGCTCCACCATCCATAATCGTTTCCTCAGTAACGACTACATGATCGATCTCTACTTTGCCAGCTCCTAAATCCAAGTTTAGCTTTCTCGCCTTTAATATTTCTATCTTTACTTTTCCAACCCCATTTTCAATAGATACTTCATCAAAAATGAGATCATCTGGTACATAAACTACTAATACCCTATCATCATTCAGCTTAAATAAATCCAAAAGCCAATTTCGTTTCTTCTCTTTCAATATTAATGTATCAGCATTTTCTATTACTTCAATATTTTTCTGATTGCTCTTTATCTGAAACGTATCTCCTTTTTTGATCCACAACTGTGAAAAGGAAAGATCAATATCCAAAACTTGACTATCACCATGAATATTAAGAACTTCTAATTTTTCTCCTATCCCATCATCACTGAATATCATTGTAATCGTTTGCACTCCGATCATAATACTAGAAATAATGGAGAAAATAAGAAAAATTGCAAAAGCTATCGCAAAATACTTCATAATTCTTTGAAATTGACTCATTTAATTTCTACTCCTCCAAACAAACAGGTAGCATTCACATAAATAGTAACATCAGCTTCTTTGTTCTTCTTTTTTCTATGATCACTAACACCACCAAAAACGGAACTAGAAGCTATTTTGACGTTAACATCATTTGGAACATAAAGTGTAATCCCTCCAAAGATACTACTAATATTAATCACTACATCATTCTGCATACTTGCATCTTTTAAATTACAATTCATTCCTCCAAATACTGCTGATAAATCGCAACCTTCAAATGTTTCATTCGAAAAATCTAAATTTTGACTACTAAAAGTAGCTGTATACTCTTTACTATTCTTCTTATTCTGCTTTTCATTTTTTTTCTTCATCATTGAATAAAAAGTATCTTTCAATATAATCGATAAGCCAATCGCCACTAAACTAAATGGGATCATTAATTTCCAAATCAGTTTAAAGTCCAACAAATCTTGACACCCTAATAATAAAGATATGCCAATTATCAAGCCAACAATACTTCCTGTCTTATCCCCAACTCGAAATAAATCAATAAAACATGGAACAATAATCAATAAAGTCCACCATCCATCAAAAAAAACATTGATATTCGTAATATCTAGAGCATTCAGTCCAAATATCAAACCAACAATAATCAATACTAAGCCCCATAACGTATTACTCATTTTCTCCATAAATTCCTCCTCCTAGCAACATAAATGAAAAATTTCTGAATAGCTATTATCTATCATACTAAAAATAAGTCATTTAATCTAGTCCTATTGATAAAATAAGAAAAAGTTTAGCTACAACTTTCCTTTAAACAATAAATCGATATGCAAAAACTGCATATCGATCAAACATTTTCTAATCTATTTTTTGCTTTTTCATAGAAATCAGATTGGTCAGAATCATAAATCCAATAGCGAAAAGGATCAGTATGAATAGATGAATAATAATAGGTTTTAAAGAAGCAAAATCAATCACTTCCAACGTCTTAACCACCTCATTTGTTTTGATATACCAATACGATGGTAAGATCTGAGCAATCTTTAATACTGAATTAGGCAACCACTCCATTGGTACAAAGCTCCCACACAAGAAGCTACTTCCTAGTGCTACAACATTAACAATGCCATTGATTGCTTCTTTACTACTGACTAAATTTCCGATCAAAAAAGCTATTGTTAGAGCGCAAAAAGTAAAAACAAAAGAGTTCATAATATAAATCAGTCCATGTATCGTAAACATAATATTTCCTAGCAAGATAAAACTCAATAATACATATATTCCCCATAATATGAAGGCAAACAAACTATTAGAGAGCAGCAATATTTGATTATATTTTCGATAATTGGTACTACTAATAATAGTTCTTTTCTGAATGTTTTTTTCTTTAAAGCTAGATAATACTAGGCAAATAACATATACACAACCAGCTAAAATACTATAATTTGCAAAATTATAGTAGAAAGAAACTCTAGACAATTGATTTGTATTTAATTTTGAAGTCATTTCAATCTTTACTGTTTTCGATAGCACATCTTGAACTTGTTTGACAATCTCTTCTTCATTATCGAAAGACACTCTATAAATACTTGCAACTTTGATATAACGCTCTAACATCATCTCAGCAAACGACGCTTGATAATCACCCGTACTTTGAATTTTAATCTGAGGATGTTTCCCAAGTAAAAAATTGGTTCTAAAATGATTAGGAATATATATAATAT